>JANNYI010000312.1:0-2558 GCA_031410015.1 Betaproteobacteria bacterium
AGCACGACGCCGCCACCCGCGTACACCATCGGGCGCTTGGCCTCGAGCAGCAGCTGCACCGCCTTCTTGATCTGGCCGGCATGCCCCTTGGTCACCGGGTTGTACGAGCGCAGCGAGACCGTTTTCGGATAGACGAATTCAAAGCTCTGCTGCGTGATGTCCTTGGGAATGTCCACCAGCACCGGACCCGGACGCCCGGTGGCGGCGAGGTAGAACGCCTTCTTGATCGTCGTGGCGAGATCGCGGATGTCCTTGACCAGGAAGTTGTGCTTGACGCACGGCCGCGTGATGCCGACGGTGTCGCATTCCTGGAACGCATCCTGGCCAATCGCGTGCGTGGGCAGCTGGCCCGGCAGCACGCCCCTCGGGATCGAATCCATGTACGCAGTGCCCAAGCCGGTCACCGCATTGGTGACGCCGGGACCCGAGGTGACAAGCGCGACGCCGACCTTGGTGGACGAGCGCGAGTAGCCATCGGCCGCATGGACGGCGCCCTGCTCGTGCCGGACCAGCACGTGCTTGACCTTGTCCTGGTTGAAGATCGCATCGTAGATGTTGAGGACCGCGCCGCCCGGATAGCCGAAGACGTACTCGACGCCTTCTTCCTGGAGGCAGCGGATCACGATTTCCGCACCGGTGAGTTGCATGTTGGACACCCTATGTCAATGAAGTCGGCCCGGCCGCAGACGCGCGTGCGTCGGCCGGGGAACAGCGGGACTGCTCGAAAACATGTCGTGGCAGGGTTGGGCGCACGACCAGCTAAAGCGGTGCTTGGGTGAAAGCGGCTTCGCCTGGCAATTCCGGCCGCACTCCTTGGGAGACTCCGCAACGCTTGTGGCATCGCCGGAGGGAGCGCAAACAGCCGTTTTTGCAGTACAGCATCCGGGCGTCGCAGCCCGAATCCCTCAACATTAGCTGGAACACCCCTCGATGGTCAAGGTTCTGAACCTCGACGGCCGCCGCACCGCAAAATAAAGGGGTCAGGGTCAAATATCCCGCGTTGCTGCCACGATGAATCGACGCGGGTACCAGCGGGATACTTGACCCTGACCCCTTTATTTTGCTGTATTGCAGCATGATTGCGCGGCGTTCCGCGGGCATGTAGTCGCCGGATTCCCCCCTATAATCCACCGATTTGCCGCCCTGATCGCCCCAACTGGCCTCATCACAGGAAATTTCCGGCTTTCTTGCCGCCGTCGAACGCCGCGCGTACAAGCAGGCGTTTTTCGCCACGCGCGACAACGACGGGGCGCTCGACATCGTGCAGGACGCGATGCTCAAATTGGTCGAGAATTACGCCGCGAAGCCGGCAGAAGAGCTGCCGATGCTGTTCCAGCGCATCCTGCAGAACACGATCCACGACCATTTCCGGCGGCAAAAGGTCCGAAACACGTGGACGACCCTGCTCTCGGCATTCGGCAAAGGGGATGACAAAGACGATGATTACGATCCGCTTGAAACTTTGGCGGCGAAATCGGATTCAAACGCCAACGCGGATCCCGCGGCACAGTTCGAACAAGCGCATGTTGTACGGATGATTGAACAGGCACTGACAAGGCTCCCGGCGCGTCAACGCGAAGCGTTCCTCCTGCGTTATTGGGAGGAACTGGACGTGGCGGAAACCGCTGCCGCGATGGGGTGTTCCGAAGGTAGCGTGAAGACCCACTGTTCGCGGGCCGTCCATGCCTTGGCTGAAATGCTCAAAGCTAAGGGATTGCAGCTATGACCGAAGACCAAGCAAAATTCGCCAAAAAATTAACGACTTATCTCGATGCGGGCACCGCGGAGATCAAGTCGGGAACCGCCTACAGGCTCCAACAGGCCCGGGCTGCGGCCATCGCGCGCCTGGCGGAAGTCGGCTCGACCGGGTTGCCGCAGTCCCGGCTGGCCCATGCCTTTGCCGGTTCCGCCGGCACAATGGGCCAACCTGGTGCAAGTTTCTGGAAGAGTGGCCGGCTCTGGTTCGGCATCCTGCTGATTGCCGCGGCCGGTTTCGGCTACCAGCAATGGCAGGTCTACCAGCAGACCCGCGAGATCGAAGAACTCGATGCCCAGATCCTGACCTCCGACCTGCCCATCGACGCCTATACCGACCGGGGCTTCCAGACCTGGCTCACGCGGCAAGAACCGTGACGCGAACGCTCGTTCTCGCACTCGCGCTGGCCCTCCTCCCCGCCCTCACTCCATCCGCCGCTCGCGCGCAGATCACGATGGGTTCGCCGTCGTGGACGGCGTTATCGGCGCAGGAAAAACAGATCCTGGCCCCGCTTGCCCCCGATTGGGACAACCTGGACGCCCAGCGCAAGCAGAAGTGGCGCGGCATCGCGCAACGCTACTCCAAGATGGGGCCGGACGAACAGCAGCGCGTCCAGCAGCAGATGCGGTCGTGGTCGCAGCTGTCGCCGCAGGAGCGACAGGCCGCACGCGAGCAGTACAAGACGCTGAAGCAACTGCCCCCGGAAAAGAAGGATGACGTGCGCCAGCGTTGGCAGGAGTACCAGAGCCTGCCGCCGGAGCAGAAGCGCGAACTGGCCGCGCGCGCGCCGCCAGTGCCTGCG
>JANNYI010000313.1:0-21443 GCA_031410015.1 Betaproteobacteria bacterium
GGTCAGTGCTTCTTCACGGCCTCTTTGACATCGGCCTTGATGTCGCCGATCGCCGCCTGTGCCTCGCCGCGAACTTTCTGGTTCTTGCCTTTCTGTTCCAGCTTCTCGTTGCCGACGATCTTGCCAGTGACTTCCTTGATCATGCCGCCCACTTCCTTGATCTGGCCCTTGACTTGGTCTTTGTTGCCGCTCATGACTTGCTCCTTGTAACGTGTGCCGGAAAACGGCCGGTACGCCGACTGCGGTATGAACCCAGTATCAGCGTCCGCTTTCCGTTTGTATGTGCGGTGACGTACCAAACGAGCGCGTGAATCACTGCAGACATGGCAGTCCATGCGGCTCGCACCGCATGCCATCTATTTGTCGATTTTCGATCCGCGCAGAATCCTGCCGACGGTATGAATCGACGGCGGTAGTGGTAGCAGTTCCCGACTCGATACTAACGGCGCTTCCTCAATGACCGGCGGCGGACTCTTGCGCACGACCGGCGCGTCGCGAATGTCATCCACGATCTGATTCAACTCATCGGTCGCCGAGACGATGCGCGCGGTCGAAAGTCCGGCAACGGCCTTTCGCTGCACGGTCAGGCGCCGCTTCGCTGCCTGGAAGTGCCGCACCAAGGTTGCCTTGCCGGGAATGAGGGAGCGCCAGCGCATGATTGTTCATTCATCGCACGGAACGAAAGCGCAGTCTGTTCGATGACGCACATGACGCACCCAACGGCACGGGCCCGTGGCCGCGCTCAACGGAGACCGAGGGCCGATTCATGGCGGACGCGGTCATGGCAACCGCGTCGCCTTGGTCAAACTTCGATGCCCAAGGGGACGCGGCACCCGGCCTTCGGCGGGCTCTCGCTATCCGCCTGCGCGTCGCCCGCTCAATACGTTCATCAACACCATGATCAGGGCAACCACCAGGAGGATGTGAATGAACCCGCCCAAGGTATATGAAGTAACGAGGCCAAGGACCCACAGGATCAGCAAGACCATTGCAATCGTATAAAGCATGGTATGGACCTTTCATCAATTGAGACAAATTCGAAACACGGTCTGACTGCAAAAGTCGCATCCCGCAAAACTGCCTGGAACGCCGCCGTGAAGCGCTTCAAAACGTCCCGGCGTCGTGCAGCTGCCGGGCTGCGACAACACCGAACAGACTCTGGGTTCGCCTTCCGCGTTGACCAGGATCGTGGTGCCCGGAGGCGTCATCATCTGCACGCGAGGAACATTGCCGGGATCGCGTGCCGATAGTCGGGCGCGCCGGAGGGCAGGCGCGGCGAACTGCGAGGCCACACGCATCCGGCGCCCATGTCGCCAACAGTAAATTGAGAATGCGCGTCGGTTACCGACGTGTCCGTGCGCTGCCGCACCAAACGTTGTTCATGGGTGGCGATTCTCGTTTGTCGCGGGTCAATCGACTTGCGCGTGCCGGATAGCCGGCGGTAAACGACGAATGGATCTGATCGAATGAACCCGCCCGTTCGCCCTGGAGCGACAGGGACATGGTTCGCGTGCTATTTTTGCCCCGCACGGAGCCTGAAATCCGGACGAGAGTGGAGCATTCTTGACATTTTTCCGACGCATCCATCGGTACACCAAATTCGCAATGCTGTTGCATTGGCTGGTTGCAGGGGGGATCGCGTTTCTCTTCATCCACGGGTTTTACATGATGGGCTTCGAGGGAGCGGAGCGCCTTCCCCATCTCAACCTGCACCGCTCCGTGGGTGTGACGATCTTCGCGCTGGTGCTCGTGCGGCTATGGTGGAGGTTTACGCACCCGCCGCCGCCCATGCCGATGCCCGAGGTGCAGTCGTGGGTCGCGGGCTACGTGCACACCCTGATCTACGCGCTGCTGATCGTGAACGGGATTGCGGGTTCCGTGGGTTGGTTTGCCAGCGGCGATCCGGTCGTGTTCTTCGGCGTGCCGCTGGCGGACGCGCGCGCGGCGGCGCCCTCCCTCAATCGGCTCTGCATCTTCGTCGGCCTGACCACCGCGCGCATACTCATCGTCGTGGTCGTGCTCCACGTCATTGCGGTCATCAAGCACGAATGGTTCGACGGCGACAAGCTGCTGTCGCGCATGCTGCCCGGCCCCGCCATCCTGCTGCCGCTGCGACCGGGCGAGATCGTGCAGCGGATGCGCGAAACGCGGCGGCGGCGGCGCGAACAACGGACGTTGCGCAAGAACGGAGGGTAGCGTGCAAAAGGAGCCGGGCTGGCCGCGTTTGGCGGTGTTGGGCGCGGGGGCCGTGGGCGGCTTCTACGGCGGCATGCTTGCGCGTGCCGGCGCCCCGGTCACGTTGATTGGACGGCCGGCGCAGGCAGACGCGATCGCGCGCGACGGACTGGTGATCGAGTGGGCGGATCGACGCGAGACGATCCGGGTCGCCGCGTCAGCCGATCCGGCGGCTGCACGCGACGCCGACCTGGTCCTCGTCTGCGTCAAGTCGTCGGACACCGAGACCGCCGCGCGCGCGCTGCAGCCGCACCTTCGCCCCGACACCGCGGTCTTGAGTCTGCAGAACGGCGTGGACAACGGCGCGCGGCTGCGGAGCCTGCTCGCGCAGCCGGTGTTCGCGGCCGTCGTCTATGTGGGCGTTGCCAATGTGGCGCCAGGCGTCGTGCGTCATGCCGGCCGCGGCGATCTCGTGCTCGGCGCGCTTGCGCCGGACCTTGCGCGCGATGCGTCGCTGACCGCAAGCGCGCAGTCGCTCGCAGCGATGTTCGAGCGCGCCGGCGTGCCATGCGTCGTCTCCACCGCCATCGAGGCAGACCTGTGGCGCAAACTGACGGTCAACTGCGTGTACAACGCGATCTCCGCCGTCGGGGACGCGGATTACGGCAGGATGCTGGCGCACGGCGCTACGCATGCGCTGGTTCCGTTGATCGTGGCTGAGTGCGTCGCCGTCGCCCGGGCGGACGGCGTCGCGCTGGACGAAGCTGCACTGCTGCAGGCGGCGCTTGACGTAGGTGCGGCGATGTCCACGCAGATTTCGTCCACCGCGCAGGATATGCGCCGCGGGCGGCGCACCGAGATCGACGCGCTCAACGGCTACGTCGCCGCGCGGGGCGCAGCGCGGGGCATCCCCGCGCCGATCAACCGGACGCTGCACGCGCTGGTGAAGCTGCGCGAGGAAGCCCCAGGCTGAAACCGGCACGCAGCGGGCGCGGCCGCAAGCGGTCGGCTGGCGGAGACGGCTTCCGCGTCGCGCGCACCGACGATCCAATCTCAACCGCGAAGCGCCGCTTCGATGGCCGCGATGTCGATCTTGCGCATTTCCATCATCGCTTCGAACGCGCGCTTGGCGGCCGCGGGATCGGGATCGACGATCGCCTGCATCAGCGCGACTGGCGTGATCTGCCACGACAATCCCCATTTGTCCTTGCACCAGCCGCACTGGCCCTCTTCGCCGCCGTTGCCGACAATCGCGTTCCAGTAGCGGTCCGTTTCGGCCTGGTCGACAGTGGCCACCTGAAACGAGAACGCGATGGTGTGCTTGAACGCCGGTCCGCCGTTGAGCCCCAGGCACGGAATGCCCATCACGGTGAACTCGACGGTCAGCACGTCCCCTTGCCTCCCCGACGGATAGTCGCCTGGCGCGCGATGCACCGCGCCGACCGACGAATCGGGAAACGTGCTGGCATAAAACCGCGCCGCATCCTCGGCGTCGCGGTCGTACCAAAGGCAAATCGTGTTCTTTGCTGGCTTTACCATGGCAATCCTCCATCGCGATCAGTCACTCGGGGCCGGGCGTCGCGCGATGTCCTGAGCCGCAGATTGCGCGCCCGATGGCAAAGCGGCGACCCATCGGTTCACTTCTTGGGGCTTCGCAGCAACAGCGACGGGTCATCCTTGACCTTGGCGGTCAACGCACCCACGCCGGTCATGACTTTCTTGACCTGGTCCTCGATGGCCGAGAACTTTTCGACTACCTTGGGCAGGTCTTCGAGCATTGCCTTGAGGCCGGACCTTTCGGAAGGAATCTCCGGGACCTTGCCAGGGGGTGTGACCGCAAGCAGGGTCTTCGCTGCCGGGTCTCCGCCATTCAACTCGATGAAGACCACACCCGTGATCCCCTTCAGCGCAAGACTCGCCCGGGAGTCGGTCTTGATAGGCGTTTCCTTGCGCAGCCTCACGTCGATTTGCACCAGGCGCGCATTGTCGGGATCGATGATCATCGACTTGACCGTGCCGACATCGATGCCCCGAAACTTCACGGCGTCGCCGACGACAAGCCCGCTTACGGAGTCGGGGAAATGGATCCGATAGACCACGTCGTCATGGCGGCCGGGGCTTCCCAGCCACACGGCGAAGATGGCCGCGGCAATGGAGAAGCCGATGATGAACAGTCCCTCGAAGAAGTAGTGCCGGTCAGTTTCCATGGTCCTTTTTCCTTGCTTTCATCGCGCCTTCTGCTCGCGGCCCGTGAAAGAATTCGCGAATCCACGGGTGGTCGGATTTCATCAGCTTCTCCGCGGTGTCGACGGTGACTTTCCGGTCGACCAGCACGGCGATGCGGCTGCAGACGGTAAACAGGGTCGTCAGGTCGTGCGTAACGATGACGACGGTGATGCCGAGGCTGTGGTTGAGTTGCCGGATCAGCGCATCGATGCCGCTCGCGGCAATCGGGTCGAGATCGGAAGTCGGTTCGTCGAGAAAGAGAATCCTGGGATCGAGCGCAAGCGCCCGCGCGAACGCGGCGCGTTTGACCATGCCACCGGACAGCGCGGAGGGGAACTTGATGCCGCTGTCGGCTGGCAGGCCGGCCAGCGCCAGTTTCATCGCCGCGATCTGTTCCTGGTCCTGCACCGGCAGCGCCGTATGTTCACGCATCGGCACCATGATGTTCTGTGCTACCGACAGCGAGGAAAACAATGCCCCCTGCTGAAACAGCACGCCGATGAGTGATGCCCTTTCCGTCGCGCCAATGGACTCGACTGTCTTCCCGTCGAGGCGAACTTCTCCGGCATCCGGCTGGTGGAGACCGACCAGCGTCTTCAGCAGGACCGACTTGCCGGATCCGGACCCGCCGGCAATACCGATGATTTCGCCGCGCAGGATATCGAGGTCGAGCTTGTCGTGGACGACCTGCTTGCCGAATCGGTTGACGATCCCTCGCGCAGAGACGATCGGCTCGGCGTGCACCCTGGTCCGGGCGGTCATACGCCAAGCCGCTCGAACAGGATGGAGAAGAATGCATCGAGCACGATCACCATGAAGATCGATTGCACCACGGCGCGCGTGGTCTCCCGACCCACACTTTCGGCCGAGCCGCTCACCCGAAGCCCGTGCATGCAGGCGGTGGCTGCGATGAAGAACGCAAAGACCGGCGCCTTGAAAAGCCCGACAAAGAGATCGCTGCCGTCGACGACGTGTGGCAATCTGGCGAAGTATTGCGCGGGGGATACATCGAGGATGACCTGCGCGATCGCAGCGCCGCCGATCAGGCCCATGATGTCCGCGAAGAACGTAAGCAGCGGAAGGGTGATGACGAGTGCGATCACGCGCGGCACCACCAGCACCTGCATGGGCTCGATCCCCATCACCGTAAGCGCGTCGACTTCCTCGCGCGTCTTCATGACGCCGATTTCGGCGGTGAAGGCGGAGCCCGAGCGGCCGGCCACCATGATGGCCGTTATCAGCACGCCCATCTCGCGCAATACCGACACGGCGACCAGATTGATCGTGTAGTCTTCGCCGCCAAAGGGCCGCAACTGTGCAACGCCCTGGTAGCCCAGGACGATCGCAATCATTACGGCCATCAAGCCGATGATGGGCAGCGCTTGAATCCCCGTTTCTGCAACATGCCGCGATATCGAAGCCGGACGCAGGGATCTCGGGTGGAGCAGCGCACTCATGGTCCAGCTCGCTGCGCGACCAACGAAGGTGATCAGGTCGAGCGCTTCGTGCCTGGCATCGTTTACGCTCTTGCCGAGCTGGACGATGATCTGGCGCCACCGGGGAACGGATACGACCTGCGGCAACGGCTTCAGTTCGAGCCCGCCGATGAGATCGAGCAGCGCCTGGTGGTTGGGGCGAACGCCAGCGAGCTCCACGCCCTTGTCGCGCAAGCCGCACAGCAACAGCGCACCCGGAGTATCGAGGCTGTCGAGCTTGGCGATATCCAGTGAGCGCGATGGTCCCTGCTTCGACCATTTCTTCAGCGCGATTCTTGTCGCGGCGAGCGTGGCGATGTCAAGAGCGCCCGCCAGCGCAAGTTGGTCGCCATCGCCGCTGACGACAACCGTGGATGGGGACGGAGCCGCGGATTCATGCTTCCTGATCGCTTGCGCTCGCGTCACGATGCGTCCAGCGCGCCGCGAAAGCACGACGCATTGAATGATCGAGACTCGATATTTCCTCGCGTCGCCATGGGCACCTCGTTCGGACTCAAAGGCTATTCGAAATGCCGGACCCCTTCCGTGCGCTATCGCACATGGCGTCAGCAGCCATCCACCATCGGCAGGTCACGCCTCAGCGAGCGCCTGCTACGCGGGTGGACTGGTTGCACTTCCGGCCTGAGTGCACAATGCGCAGGTGACCAGCGAACAAGGCCCGGCCTTCCAGCCCCTGACCGGCATCTTCGAGCCATCGGCGATACAACAACTGACGGACGGGCGTTTTCTTGTCGTTGAGGACGAGAAGAGCCACCCGTTGAGTCTGGTCACCATCAACGCGGATGGCAGCGTCGACACCATGGCGCTCACTGCCGGACTGTTGCAGATGTTCAGCGGGTTCTGGAAGCTCGACGACCTCGAAGGACTGGCCCTCGACCGCGCGGGCTTTGTCTACGGCATCACATCGCACTCGCGCGATGACCATGGCGACGAAAGGAAGTCCCGTGAAAAGCTGGTCCGTTTCCGGGTCGAGGGCAAGCGGGTGGTCGGACCCAAGGTTGTCGACGGATTGAAGCGGGCCCTGATGTCGCGACATGCCGTGCTGGAGGCAGCAGCCCAAGTAACAGACGTCAAAGCCAACGGTGGGCTCAATATCGAAGCCTTGGAAATCAGCCCCGACCAGAAGCGACTGTTGATCGGGTTTCGCAGCCCGTTACGCGACGGTCGAGCGCTCATCGCCAGCGTCGAGAACCCCTCCGCAATGTTTGATTCGGATGAAGCCCCGCAAATCGCGGCAGTGCTGGATGAACTGGATCTTGGCGGCCACGGCATCCGTGGTTTGTCCTACGTTCCCGTCATGGGAGATTATCTGGTGATTGGGGGCCCGCCTTCACCCAAACCGGCCACCTTTGACCTCTGGCGCTGGAGCGGCGTGCCAGGTGCGCCAGCGCGACGCGTGAGGGTTCCGGGCTTGCGCAGCCTCGAGAAGGCCGAAGGGGTGACCCCGGCTGTCATCGGCGGTATTGAGCGAATCGTCATCGTCAGCGACGACGGGAACAGGGATGCCAAACAATTCGCCAGTTTTATTCTGCTCGACCCGGCTCAGCTGCAAACCGCTGCATGAACGACTTGGTACTGGCGCGTGCCGGCTTGAGTGCGGCTATGCCGCGAGTAGCTGCAACAATGGTGATTTCGGGGACGGTTACCGCATAGGTCTGCATGACCTTCCTGGCCGATGACAACGAACGCACAATGCTCGCTGAATGGTGTGCCATTCACCGCAGGCATGTGACCCGATTCCGCTCGCGCCGCATGCCCCCTATTTGTCGATTTTCGATGCGCGAAGAAGCTTGCCAACAGTATGAATGGCCCGCGGTGGCGGTTCTTGACTAGCCAGCGGCGGTGATTCCCGAACCGCCAGCGGTGGGCTCTTCGGTGCGTTTGGGGCGTCCCGGATGTCATCCACGATGCGATTCAACTCATCGGTCGCTGTGACGATGCGCACGTTCGGGAGTCCGGCAATGGTCTTCCTTTGCAGGACCAAGCGCTGCTTCGCTGCCTTGAAGTGCCGGATCAAGGTTGCCTTGCTGGGAGTGAAGGAGTGCCAGCGCATGATGCTCTACCATCGCACGGAGCGAAAATGCATTCTGTTCGATGCCGAACATAGACGTGACGCGCGAATGCCAGGCGCGATCGAATAGACGCGTGCCCAGAGGCCGAGCAGACTTACTTCGGATAATCGAGCTGCGGGTACCAGTCGGTGCCGCGACCTTCCGGCGTGCTATCCAGAATTGTCCAGAGAGGCATGAGGTCGGGCGCGCCTCGCGGATCCTGACCGGGGTCGGCAGATTCCGCACCCATTTCTCCAGCCCAAAAGTGACGAAGAGTGCCATCTCTTCGCGTGAACACATTGAATGCCGGCACATCGTCATCGTCGGCGTTCACATAGGCGCGCGTGATCGCGGCGCCCGGATAGCGGAGGACGCACGCGCGAATCACCCACTCCTGGTCGTTCCCGCTTCCAGTCGGTGCGGACACAGCCAGGCGTCCCGCATTGCTCCGGTCGAAACTTCGTGGCGTTGGAGTTAGTATCCGTGACGCGGCAGACTGTCACGTAGCAGGTAGACGAGTGACGGTGCCCTTTGCTCCACCTGAACACTACGTTGGACATTCAATCAGCCATGACCATGCCATCGGCAAGACCAAATCCGAACAGCCCGGCGAGATCCCGTCCATCGCGCCCCGTGCGGCCTTGTCTCCCGCCGTTGGCCAGCCGCAACCCATCCCCATTGCGGCGTGCAGCAACCCTGCTGTTCGCCGCGATCGCACTGGCCGGATGCGCGACGCGGCCGGTCAATACGCCCATCGAACACTACGACGCGAGCAAAGCCTACCGCGTCGAGCGCCTGTCCGAAACGGCCGAAGATAATGCCACGCTCGTCGTGCTGGCATTTTCGGGCGGCGGCACGCGCGCGGCGGCGTTTTCCTACGGCGTGCTCGAGACGCTGCGCGACATGCAGAGCACGACCAAGAGCGGCCGCCAGGTCCGGGTGCTGGACACGGTGGACGTCATCACCGGCATCTCCGGCGGCAGCTTCACCGCGCTGGCCTTCGGGCTCTACGGGGACAAGCTTTTCGATGTCTACGAGACCGCATTCCTCAAGCGCAACGTGCAGGGCGACCTCGTTTCGCGGGCGCTCAATCCCGGTAACTGGCCCGCGCTGGGTTCCACCGGCTGGGGCCGCTCGGAACTTGCCGCCAACTTCTACGACGAGATCCTGTTCAAGGGCGCCACCTACAACGACCTGCGCCGGGACGGACCGCGGGTCCTGGTGAGCGCAACCGATCTCGCGGGGGGAACGCGGCTCATCTTCAATGCCGAGAATTTCGACGTGCTGTGCAGCAGGCTGGCGGATTTCCGCCTGGCACGCGCCGCGGCGGCGTCGTCGGCCGTCCCCGTCGTGCTGTCATCGATCACGATCGACAACTATGGCGGCACCTGCGACTACAAACCACCCGCGTGGACCGCCCTGTTCGCGGACGTGGCCAATCCGCCGCGGCCGGCCGCGCGCACGGTGAAGCGCCTGCAGGAGTTGCAGTCGTTTGCCAATCGCGAGGAGCGGCCCTACCTGCATCTCGTCGATGGCGGCGTCTCGGACAACGTCGGCATGCGCGGCGTGCTCGATGTGCTTTCCACCTTCGAGGCGTTGCACGCCGCCGGGCAGAAGACCGAATACGATCATGTGCGCAACATCTTCATCTTTGTCGTGAATTCGCTGGCCACCCCGCCCAACGACTGGAACAAGCGGGAGGACGCGCCGGGGCTCGTCGACGTCCTGCTGAAGGCGACGGGAACGCCCATCGATCGCTACTCCTACGACACCGTGGAAACCTTGCGCGACATCCAGGCGCGGTGGGCGTCGCTGCGCGATGTCCGCGACGCGATCAAGCCCTACCCGGCGCTGGCCGAGAAGCTGCCATTCGTCATGCGCGCGCCGGACATCAACATCCGCGTGATCGAGGTGTCGTTCGAGGCGCTCCCCGACCCGGCGGAGCGGGCCTACCTCAATACGCTGCCGACCTCGTTCGTGCTCGACAACGAAGCGGTGGACCGCCTTCGCGTCGCGGCGAAGAACGCCATCCTCGCGTCGCCTGAGGTCAAGCGACTCATCGATAACGGCGTGCTCCGCATGACCGGTCCCGGGCCGAGGGTGGGCGCCGATGCGGCTGCACCAGCTGCAGCGAAGTAGCTGGTGAATTGCAGCACGTCCCAATCCCGCAATTCCTGCACGAGCCACACGCAGTTCCGGCCCCATTGACAAACTATCGCCCGGCTGCCACGAACGCATGCCTGCCTCCACGCAGGTATGCTCCGCAGTCAAGCGTCCAGACCCTTGCCGCCCAACAACGCCGACTGGATGGGTCCATGAACAAGCCAGCGCATTGCCACCTGACCAACCGCACCTGGCTGGCGGCAATGCTGCTCGGATGTGTTCTCGGCCTCACCGGCCTGCAGGCCGGCGCATTTCCTGTGTCCCCGTCAGCGACCGAGATCGCGCAATTCAGCCCGCTGCACGCGGCCGCCCATCGTGGCGACATCGCGGCTGTGGAGCGCGCCATCGCCGCCAAGGCCAACCTCAATGCCCGTGACGCCTATGGCCGCACGCCGTTGCACGTCGCCGCTTACGCGCGGCAACACGAGGTGATCCGGATGCTTGCCAAGGCCGGGGCGGATCTGGGCGCGTTCGAGAACGACCGCTACGATGCCGTCACCATCGTCGGCATCCTGGGTGACGACGACACCCTGCGCGTGCTGCTGGCCGCCGGCGCCAGTGCCAAACTGATCACCAGCATTCACTACGGCACCGCGCTCATCGCCTCATCCCACCACGGGCATCCTGGCGTGGTGCGGCAACTCATCGCCGCAGGAGCGCCACTCGACCACATCAATATCCTGCACTGGAATGCCCTGATCGAAGCCGTGGTTCTGGGCGACGGCGGCGCACGGCATCAGGCGGTATTGCGCGCCCTGCTCGACGCCGGCGCCGACACGCGCCTCACCGACCGCGCCGGCAACACACCGCTCATGCTGGCCAAAGCGCGCGGCTATCGTGACATGGAGCAAATGTTGGAGGCTGCCGCGGCGCGTCAGCGCTGAGCACTCGCCCTGGCGAGGGCTTCCGGGTCGGCCACGCTCACCCACCGCGCGGCGTGCTTGCGCCAGCCGATGGTGCGCGGTGTCCCATCGACTCTTGACCCTCCTGCCGGCTCCCCCACACTCAGCCGCGTGCGCTTTCGCCCGCACGCGAAAACCAGCAAGTGCGCGGTGGTGGTGCAACGCCAGATCGCAGCGGGTGCGACAGGCATCACGGTGTCCACGCTGAAGGAGGCCGAGCGCTTCTTCGCCGCGGGCATCGACGACATCCTGTACGCCGTGGCCATCGTGGTCGGCGCGGGGGTCGCCTGAAACCGCGCCGCTTCCACGGCGTCGCGAGCACAACCATTGCGACTCTTGTTTCTTTGCCGGGGTCGTCATGGTGCTTCTTGATCACGGGAGACGATGCGCGTCGGCGCGAACAGGCTGCGGCCCAGCCACCGCCACAGGGTCTGGCCGCGGCGGCCGGCACCGTGCACGTTCAACTGCCCGGCGTGGATCTCCTTGTCCGGATCGCTGTCGCCGGTCCAGACCTCCGTCAATGCCCGCACGGTCGATTCGACGACAACCGAAACCTCATGCCCCGGATTGTCGCGGCAAAGATCTGCGGTCCGGTTCTCTACCACCAGCCACCACGACCGCTCACCACGAGGCGCATCCGTGAACTGAAAGTGGATCACCACGCGCTGTCCCGCCGGAAACTTGTCGAGCTGCGCGAAGCGCCGGATATCCCACATCAGGAAACCGGCGTCGAGCTGCTTCGGCTTCAGCCGGCTGCCGATCCAGCGTGCACCCCAATGCCCCAGGCCGACCACGATGGGCCGGAGTTCCTCGCCCGCCTGCGTGAGGTGATATTCCCAGCCAGACTTCACGCGGCGACGTTCGACCACGCCCAACGCCTCCAGCTTGCGCAGTCGCTGCGTCAACAGGGTCGCCGACATGCGGGGCACGCCGCGGCGGATGTCGTTGAAGCGGTGGCTGCCGCAAAGCAACTCGCGCACGACCAGCGGTGTCCACAGCTCGCCGAGTACTTCCGCGCCGCGCGCCACCGTGCAGTACTGGCCGTAATCGATCATGCCGAGAGTCTAGACGGTCCCATGCAACAACTCCAGATTCTGGACTTGAGCCCCACGCTGGCGCTGCTAAGTTGGAGGCCACGGCGCACCTGCGTCGAGCCTTGTAGGAGAAATCGCGATGACGGCGACGATCGACACACCCGTGGCATTCGACCCCGACAAGTTCCGGCAGACCACGCGCGCCCAATGGGAGAGTGCCGCAGAAGCGTGGAATCGCTGGTCGCCGCTTTTGGCGGAGTGGCTTGGTCCGGCAACCAAAGCCATGCTGGAAATGGCTGCTGTCGGGCCGGGCGCACGAGTCCTCGATGTGGCGGCCGGCGCCGGAGAACAGACACTCGCGGCGGCGCGCCGGGTCGGCGGCGACGGCCACGTGCTCGCGACCGATATTTCCCCCTCGATCCTGCGCTTCGCGCTCAATGCGGCGCATCAAGCCGGTTTGGCCAACGTCGAAACGCTCGAACTCGACGGCGAGCGGCACCACACCTTGCCCGAAGCCTCCTTCGACGCGGCCATCTCGCGCGTGGGCCTGATCTACTTTCCCGATCAGCAACGCGCACTCGCCGGCATCCGCCGCGCGCTGAAGCCCGACGGGCGCTTTGCCGCGGTGGTCTATTCGACCCCCGACAGGAATGCGTTCTTTTCGCTCCCGGTGGGCATCATCCGCCGGCGCGCACAACTGCCCCCGCCATTGCCGGGACAACCGGGGCCCTTTTCGCTCGGGGCGGAAGGCGTGCTGGCCAAGGCGTTGACGCAGGCAGGCTTCCGCGACGTCGAGGTGCGCCGGGTCGACTCGCCGGTGCAGTTGCCGTCGGCCGCGGAGTGCGTGCGCTTCGAGCGCGAGTCTTTCGGCGCACTGCATCAGATGATGGCTGCGATGAGCGAGCGCGAACGCGCGGCGACATGGGAAGAGATCGAGGCCGCGCTCGGCCAGTTCGAGACCGCGCAGGGCTTTGTCGGTCCGTGCGAAATGCTGGTCGGCGCCGGGACCAGATAGATGGAGGCGACCCGCATCGCCATCGTGCAAGTGGCGCCGGCGTTTCTGGATCGCGCCGAATGCCTGCGCATCGCCGTGAGCGCCGTGGCCGAGGCCGCGGCCGGCGGTGCGCGGCTCATCGTCTTTCCCGAGGCCTTCATTCCCGGCTATCCGGCCTGGATCTGGCGATTGCGTCCGGGCGGCGACATGACGCTGTCCGAGCGGCTGCACCGGGCACTTCTCGAGAACGCCGTCGATCTCGCCAACGACGATCTTGCGCCGCTGCGCGAAGCGGCGCGGAAGCATCGCATCACGGTGATCTGCGGCATCAACGAACGGGACGGCGCATTCAGCCGCGGTACGCTTTACAACACGGTGGTCACGTTGGGTGCCGACGGCAGCGTGCTCAATCGGCATCGCAAGCTCATGCCCACCAATCCCGAGCGCATGGTGTGGGGCCAGGGGGATGCCACGGGTCTCCGCTCGGTCGACAGCCCATGCGGCCGGATCGGCGCCCTCATCTGCTGGGAAAACTACATGCCCCTGGCGCGCTATGCGTTGTATGCGCAAGGACTGGACGTATACGTGGCGCCGACCTACGACAGCGGCGACCGCTGGATCGCAACGCTGCAGCACATCGCGCGCGAAGGCGGATGCTGGGTGGTAGGAAGCGGCGTTGCCTTCCGCGCCTGCGATATCCGCAGCGCGGCACCCGGCATGAGCGACCTCTACCCCGATACCGAAGAATGGGTGAACCCCGGGGACTCGGCGGTCATTGCGCCAGGCGGCAAGATCGTGGCCGGGCCGATGCGCAACGAGTTCGGCATCATCTACGCCAACATCGACGGTGAACCCATCGACAATGCGCGGCGGACACTTGACGTCACGGGGCATTACGCGAGGCCGGATCTGTTTTCGATGCACGTAAACACCGGTCCGCTCAATCCAGCGGAATTCAAAGTCTAGGCAGCCAGTTGTTCCCTCAGGAAAGCGGCCCGGACTCTCGATGCCTCGCAGCCGCAGGGGTACTGGGTGTCGATACCGCCGATGGTCTAGGCGTCTGGTAGACGACTCTTGCGGTAAGAATTTTTCAGCAGGATCCTGCCGTCTCGAAAGGTGAACAGGTCGCACCCGTGGACCTCGACGCGCGTGCCGTCGCGCCGCGTTCCCGTGAACGTCCACTCGGATACCCCGCGCTCCCCTTGGACAAAATGACGCGCACTGCTCCATTGGGCATCGGGGAAAGTAGCCCAGACCTCTGCGAAGCCGGCGCGCACAGCCTCGCGGCCGACGACGCGCGTTCCGCAAACGTCAGGACCGGCAGACGCCTCGAAGACACAATCCTCGGTCATGAATGACATGAGCGCATCGACATCGTGGCGATTCCACGCATCGGCAAACGCCTGCAACATTGCAGTGGTGACCTCAGGAATCAGGTTCGACATGTCGTGCTCCTCGTGCGGTCTTTGTTCCGGCGTTGAGCGTGCTGCGCCCGAGACGGACCTCTATGTCAGCGGTATGGCGCGAAACCATTGAACGAAGTCGAGCCACGCACCCAGGTGTGGAACGACGAAGAACAGTGCGAGAACCAGGATACTGACCAGGCAGTAGTTGCGGTACCAGCTGCGCCCATTGGCGGATGGCGGCAAAGACCGCACCAGCAAAGCCATGACCACCGCGATAAGCGTGAAGGTGATGCCTTGGTACAGACTCTCCGAAGGCAGCGGCGGCAGGTAGAAAAACATGACGCGCGCGAGCACCGGGTCAACCAGCAAGAGCGCGGTGGAAACCATGAAGCGCCAATGCACCGCCGGGGACCTGCGCCAATGAAAGCCCAGGGCGCATGCGCCGGCGAAAAGCAATGCTACGGCCAAGGGGAGATAGATATAGATCCCCTCCTTCGCAAACGCCGTCTCGGATAGTCGGCTCACGCGAAAGTGCGTGAGCAGGACGCCTGAAACAACAAAGGCGAACGCGACGGCCAGCGAAACTCGTCCTACGATGCGGTGTGCGGCTCGGTGACTCCGGCGAATGAGCAACGGCTGCACGATCAGCACGAAGAGCCACAATGTGCCGAAGATTGCGTGGGCGTGGGTATAGCGATCGATCGCCGACCAGGTCTTGGACAGATACATCGGCCAAAACGCTGCCGAGGCCAGCACCAGCAGCGTTAGCGTCAGGAGTGCGACGGACCTGTGCATGGCAAGCCTGACAAGAAATACGCTCCCCAAATGACGGCAGGAATTTCGTCACGATAGCAGCAAACGATGGGGCCAAAGTCTGGCTTGATCAAGAAAACAACAGCCCGGCGCGGCAAGGCCAGCCCCGCATTGGATAAACTGCACGGGCGCCCACCCGCCACCCTTGCACCGCACACCCACCATGCTGATCCCCGCCGACCTCGAAACGCCACTGCTGCTGCTGGACGAGCCGCGCATGCAGCACAACATCGACCGGATGCAGGCGCGTATGGATGCGCTGGGCGTGCGCTTTCGCCCGCACGCCAAGACCAGCAAGTGCCCTGAGGTGGTCCAGCGCCAGCTCGCGGCGGGTGCTGCGGGCATCACGGTATCCACGCTGAAGGAGGCCGAGCGCTTCTTCGCCGCGGGCATCGACGACATCCTGTACGCCGTGGCCATCGTGCCCGCGAAGTTCGACCATGCGCTGCGTCTGTCACGCGCGGGGCTGCGGCTCACGCTGCTGGTGGAGTCAGTCGCCGCCGCCGAACAGTTGACGCAGCACGGCCTGCTTCACGGCCACTGCCACGATGCCTTGATCGAGATCGACACCGATGGCCACCGCTCGGGGCTCGCACCCGCCGACCCGCGGCTTGATGACGTCGCGCGCGCGCTGCGTACGCAAGGTGGCCATGGCGCACGGCTGCAGGGCGTGATGACCCATGCCGGCAGTTCCTACGCGTTGCATACGCCGGAAGCGCTGGCCGCGATGGCCGAGCAGGAGCGCGCACGTTGCGTGGACGCCGCGCAGCGCTTGCGCGCCGCCGGCCACGCGTGCCCCGTGGTCAGCGTGGGTTCGACGCCCACGGCGTTGAGCGCGCGTTCGCTGGAAGGCGTCACCGAGGTGCGCGCCGGCGTGTACGTGTTCTTCGATCTCGTGATGGCGGGCGTGGGCGTATGCACGCCCGACGACATCGCCATGTCCGTCCTGTGCACCGTCATCGGCCATCGCCCCGACGCGGGCTGGATCATCACCGACGCCGGCTGGATGGCGATGAGCCGCGACCGCGGCACGCAGAAGCAGGCGCGGGACTACGGCTACGGCCTCGTCTGCGACGAAGCCGGCACGCCGATGCCGCAACTGGCGTTCAACGACGCCAATCAGGAACACGGCGTCCTGCATTGGCTGGGCGATACCGGCGTTGCGCTGGAAGAGCGTTTTCCGCTCGGCTCCCATCTGCGGATCCTGCCCAACCATGCGTGCGCCACGGGCGCGCAGCACGAGCGCTATGTCGTACTGCCCGCCGCCGGTGAATCGCTACAATGCTGGGAACGATTCGGCGGGTGGTAGGGAGGCGCGCGCCCACGCCTGCCGCCGGGCCGCCGTGGGCCACCTCCAGATTGCGGGATGCATCGCGATGATCCAGCTCTACTACTCTCCGGGCAACGCCAGCATGGCCCCGCACATGCTGCTCGAGGAAATCGGCGCGCCGTTCGAGCTGCGGCTGGTCGACCGCGCCAACGGGGCGCACAAGCAGCCCGAGTATCTGCGGCTCAATCCGAACGGCCTGATTCCGGTGCTGGTCGATGGCGAACTGGTGCTCTACGAAACCGCCGCGATCTGCCTGCACCTGGCCGATACGCATCCGCAGGCGCAGCTCGCGCCTCCGCTGCAATCGGCCGAGCGCGCGCACTTCTACAAGTGGCTGGTGTGGTGCACCAACACGCTCCAGGCGATGCTGATGCATTACTTCTACAGCGAACGCATGGTGAACGATGGTGATGCCGCGGCGGCGGCGCAGGTGCGCGCGCACGCCGAGCAAAGTGTCGGCGGCATGCTGACGCAGCTGGATGCGCAACTGGCGTCGCATGGGCAGGACTGGCTGCTCGGGCACACCTTCAGCGCTGTCGACCCCTATGCGCTGATGCTGTGCCGCTGGACCCGCAACTTTGCCCGTCCGGCGCGCAGCCTGCCCCATGTCGGACCCTACTTGCAGCGGGTGCTCGCGCGGCCTGCCGTGCAGCGCACGTTTGCCACCGAAAAACTGCTGCCGCCGCTGGTCTGAACGCGTGACGCGGCCCGGTAACGTTTCGCAGTCGGCATCGACAAACCACTTCGACATCGAGGAATCCCCATGACACAAGAACGTTCGATCCTGGCCGGCGGCTGCTTCTGGGGCATGCAGGACCTGATCCGCAAGCGCCCGGGCGTCATTGCCACGCGGGTGGGCTATTCCGGCGGCGACGTGGCCGATGCCACGTATCGCCGGCACGGCACCCACGCCGAAGCCATCGAGATCATTTTCGATCCGGAGCGGTTGAGTTATCGCGAGCTGCTGGAATTCTTTTTCCAGGTGCACGACCCCACCACGCGCAATCGGCAGGGCAACGACACCGGCACCAGCTACCGCTCCGCCATCTACACGACCAGCGACGAGCAGCGGCGCATCGCCGAGGACACGATTGCCGACGTCAACGCGTCGGGGCTGTGGCCCGGCCGCGTGGTGACCGAGGTGGCGCCGGCGGGCCCGTTCTGGGAGGCGGAGCCGGAGCATCAGGACTATCTCGAGCGCATTCCCCACGGGTACACGTGCCACTTCGTCCGGCCGGGGTGGAAGCTGCCGAAGCGATCGGGCTGAATGGTCAACCGGGTCGAGCAGAGCCATCGCGCTGCTCGACGTTGACCTACCGCGGCTTTGGCTTCCTGGGTGCGACGGCGACGACGTTGCGCGTCTGCGCCTGCGCAATCAACTGCATCGCAAGCTCGATCGAGACGCCCACGCCGCTGACGTTACCGACGTAGCCGCCGAGCGCTTGCTCCGCCCGCTTGCGGACATCCTGTGCGGTGATGAGTCCTTCGCGCGCGAGCGCGACGATGTCCTCCCGGTCATGCGCTGCGAAGCGACCGATCTTGGATACCGCGAGATCGACCGGTGCAAGCAGACGCACCTCAAGCAGCTTGGGATCCACGCCGATCAATGGCAGCGGCATCGCAGCATCCTGCGCGTCCTCATGCATCAGGCCCAGCGTGTCGTTGTACTGCCGGTCGAAGTAGAGCAGGCGCGCCTGCCCTTTGGCGTCGATATAGTTCACGTCGAGGTCGTCCGGCAGCAGGATTCGCGTCGAGAACACTGCATCGATGTCGCTGGTTGCGCGCACCCCCGTGTAGATATGCACGGCAGCGCCGCCAGCGAGGTACATCTTCACCGGCAAATGCGCACGATCCGCTGCGCGCAGTGGCGCGGCAATGCGTGCGGCGATCTCCGCGAATGCCTTCACAAACTGCGCATCGGCGGCGGCGCTGAGCCGAACCACGCGAGGCGATTTTTCAGCCATGGTCAGCGGCTGGCGTCGGTACCTGCCGCGCAACGCCATTGGCGCAGCATCGGCAAGACGCGATAGGGCTTGAGCGGCGTTTCGCGAAGCCATCGCCGAAAAGCGTCATGACTGCCGATCCCGGGGTGCAGTTCCTCGGCCAGCGCCGCGTAGCCAACGCGATCGAAGTCGTCCTGTGTCGATAACATGAACGCCAGGCCAGCCATGAGGAAGGACGGGCCGGCCGCACGCCAGCGAACCGGATCCTGAATACCGCTCGAGGCCAGCGCCAGCAACGACTCTTCGGCGGCGCGGTTCAGGTAGCGCGGCCAGCGACCGGAAGCATCGACATCCAAGGCCGCTCCCACGGCCTCCGCCCGCAACATGTGAGCGCATGCCTTGGCAAGCGCCTCCAAAGTCGCGGTATCGCATTGGCCGCGCCGCTTCACGCGAGACAACGTTTCGTGGCGCACTTCCGCTGCGGTGGCCCACTGGCGGTCGGTCCAGCCGCGCGCCCGCGCCTCTGCCTGCAACGTGTCGAGCACCGCATGCGTCATCGCCGTTGATCGATTCATCAACAAATGATGCGCCGCGTTGATCGATCAGTCAATACGTGAGGGCCGCTGATTCCCGAAGACTGCGGTCGCGAAAGTCCGCCGTCGACCCATGGCGGGCGCCTTCCAGCCACCTGCCAGCCACCTGCCAGCCCTAACGATAAAACGCCTCTACCTTCCCCGTGAGCTTGATCAGCAATGGCTGGCCCTTGCGGTCCACCGTCTTGCCGGCGGGCACCTTCACCCAGCCTTCGCTGATGCAGTACTCCTCGACATCCTTGCGCTCTTTGTCGTTCAGGCGAATGCCGATGGCGTGCTCCATGGCGGCGGCCAGATAGTGCGGGCTGCGCGGGTCCACCGACAGGCGGTCGGGCAGCGGTGGACGTGCGGGGGTGTCGGTCATGGGGTGCTCTGGGGTCGCGAATGCTGCGAACTATACGCGCACGCGCCGTCGAGGCGCCGCGATCGAAGCGCAGCCGGCCGGCGGGGGCTGAACCAGCTTAGTATCCAGCGCATGAGCCCCGCCCCCACCGTCACGCTGCCCGCCGAATTGGCCCGACAGATCTCGCACGACGAGATGAACGCGCTGCCGATCCGGCGCTTCGAAGGCGCGGTGCACGTCGTCGCGGGAGAACCGGAACTCGCGCGTGCGCTGCAGGACATCATGCAGGAACGGGTCGTGGGTTTCGACACCGAGACGCGGCCCGCCTTCCGGCCTGGTGAGAGCTACCTCCCGTCGATCGCACAATTTGCCACCGCCAACGCCGTGTATCTGCTGCAGGTGCAGCGGCCGGATCTCTTCGCGGCCATGCGCGAGATTTTGGTGTCCGCGGACGTCATCAAGGTGGGCGTGTCGGTGGCCGACGATCTGCGCAATCTCAGGAAATTGTTCGAGTTCGACGAGGCATCCGTGCTGGACCTCGGCAACGTTGCGCGGCGTCATGGGATGAAGCAGACCGGAGTACGCAATCTCGCCGGGATCTTTCTCGGCACGCGCATTCCCAAGGGCGCGAAGACGACGAACTGGGCTGCGCGCAACCTGACGCCGCAGCAGATCACCTATGCGGCGACCGATGCCTGGACATGCCGCGAGCTGTATCTTCGGTTCCAGGCGCTGAAGATGGTCGGTTGACCGCGGTCGGCGCTGCCGCCTGCGCAACACGCATCACCGGAGCCGACTACGGCGTCGACGGCGTTCGCGTTTCGACTCCTGAGGATGTTATCGCCCCGATTAGAAGAATCAATTTGCGCCCTCCACGCGCGTCCTGCAAAGTGCGACGAGCGTCAGACGCAAACAACCCCAGGAGATAGCCATGCCAGACGAAGCGAAGTGCCCCTTCCCGCACGGTGCCGGCAAACACATTCGCGCCGGTGGCGGCCCCACCAACGCCGACTGGTGGCCCAACGCGCTCAATCTCAAGATCCTGGCTCAGCACTCGGCGCTGTCCAATCCGATGGGCGAGGCGTTCAACTACGCCGAAGAATTCAAGAGCCTCGACCTCCATGCCGTCGTCAAGGACCTCACGGCGCTGATGACCGATTCCCAGGTCTGGTGGCCCGCGGATTACGGCCACTACGGGCCGTTCTTCATCCGCATGGCGTGGCACAGCGCCGGCACCTATCGCATCGCCGATGGTCGCGGCGGCGCGGGCACCGGCACCCAGCGCTTTGCGCCGCTCAACAGCTGGCCCGACAACGTGAGCCTCGACAAGGCGCGCCGCCTGCTCTGGCCCATCAAGCAGAAATATGGCCGCAAGATTTCGTGGGCCGACCTGATGATTCTCGCCGGCAACGTCGCACTGGATTCGATGGGCTGCAAGACCTTCGGCTTCGCCGGCGGGCGCGCGGATGTGTGGGAGCCGGACGAGGCGATCTACTGGGGGCCGGAAGGCAAGTGGCTGGACGACCAGCGCTACACCGGCGATCGCCAGCTTGAAAATCCGCTCGGCGCCGTGCAGATGGGCTTGATCTACGTGAATCCGGAGGGGCCCAACGGCCATCCCGATCCGGTGGCGTCGGCGCGGGACATCCGCGAGACCTTTGCGCGCATGGCCATGGATGATGAGGAAACCGTGGCGCTGGTCGCCGGCGGCCACACGTTCGGCAAGTGCCACGGCGCCGCCAATCCTGGCGAGTACGTCGGTCCCGCGCCCGAGGGTGCGGGCATCGAGGAACAGGGCTTCGGCTGGAAGAACTCGTTTGGCACCGGCTGCGGCGTGGACACGATCAGCAGCGGCGTCGAAGGCGCGTGGACCACGAACCCGGTGCGATGGGACAACAACTACTTCGAGAACCTGTTCGGCTACACGTGGGTACTCACCAAGGGTCCAGGCGGCGCGCACCAGTGGACGCCGCA
>JANNYI010000314.1:0-2097 GCA_031410015.1 Betaproteobacteria bacterium
TCGAAGCGCGCGAGGCCGCGAAAGACACGGCCAGACCCCGAATGATTCCGTCGGATGTGATCCAGTCGGGGTCTCACTCTGTTTTTTGGTCCGGTGGCTGGACCACTTGACCAGCGAGTATCCCGGCGCGTAGAGTCGGGGCCGCGAGTCGCGCAGACCGCAAGGCCCAACGGAGGCCAAGGCTGCCGCCTCGACGGAGGAGTGTCACCGTGCCCCTGCATACGGTCGAACCGCTGCGGCTATACCGGCAGATTGCCGGCCAGATTGCGGCCCTGATCGACAACGGCGAGTTTGCGACCGGTTCGCGGCTGCCAGCCGAGCGGGAATTGGCGACATTGCTGGGCGTGTCGCGCACCTCGGTGCGCGAGGCGATCATTTCGCTCGAGATCGGCGGCCGTGTCGAAGTACGCGTGGGCTCGGGCATCTTCGTGGCCGAACCACGCGCGGCGGACCTGCCGGTCGACACCGACGAAGGTCCCGGTCCCTTCGAACTCCTGGCGGCACGGCACATGATCGAAGGCGAAATCGCGGCCGTCGCCGCGCGCCATGCCAGGAAGGCCGACATCGCGGCCATGCGCAAGACGGTCGAGCGCATGCGCGACCACGCCACCGACTTCACCAGGCGCGACGCGGCCGACCGCGAGTTCCACGTCCGCCTGGCCGCCGCCACGCGCAACGGTTCGCTGGCGCTGGTGGTGCAGGGGCTGTGGCAACAGCGGCGCGGCAAGCTGTGGTCGCGCATCGAAACCTATTTCCACACGCAGAAGATGCGCGATGGCGCGCTGCTCGACCACACCGCCATCATCGATGCGCTCGAGCACCGCGACGGCGAGGCGGCGCGCGAGGCGATGCACAAGCACATCGCTCGGGTCGAACGCGAATTTCAGCGGCAATGGGACGTGATTGTCCCGCAGCAAGGAGCAGGACACGGCACGCGCCGCGCGAGTCCCCTGCGCAAACGTAACGCCACCACGCAGTCCACAACCTGACCAACGAGGAGCACGACCATGAAACTCCAATTGACTCGCATCGCTGCGGCGCTGGCGGCCGCTGCCATCTGCCTTCCGGCGGTGGCGAAGGAATACCGTTCCGCGGACGTGCATCCGGAGGATTACCCGACCGTGATGGCCGTCAAGTTCATGAGCGACTACATCAAGCAAAAGACCGGTGGCAAGGATTCGATCAAGGTCTACACCGGCAACCAGCTGGGCGGCGAGAAGGACACGATCGAGCAGGTCAAGATCGGTGCGCTCGATCTCGTCCGCATCAATGTTGCACCGATGAACAACATCTGCCCCGAGACCATGGTCCCGACCATGCCGTTCCTGTTCAAGTCGAAGGAGCACATGCGCAAGACGCTCGATGGCCCGATCGGCGATGAAATCCTGAAGGCCTGCGCAGCACAGGGCTATATCGGCCTCGCGTTCTACGACTCGGGCTCGCGCTCGCTCTACACCACCAAGAAGCCGATCAAGACCCTGGCGGACGTGAAGGGTATGAAGATCCGCGTCCAGCAGTCGGACCTGTGGGTATCGCTGCTGCAGGCGATGGGCGCCAATGCCACGCCGATGCCCTATGGCGAGGTCTATACGGCACTGAAGACCGGTCTCGTTGATGGCGCCGAGAACAACTGGCCGTCGTACGACACCTCGCGGCACTTCGAGGTGGCCAAGAATTACTCGATCACCGAGCATTCGATGGCGCCGGAAATGCTGCTGATGTCGAAGAAGATCTGGGACGGGCTGACGCCGGCCGAGCAGCAGATGTGGCGCGATGCCGCCAAGGCCTCCGTACCGGTGATGCGCAAGCTTTGGGACGAGAAGGAACTGGCCTCGCGCGCCGTGGTGGAGAAGGGTGGCGCGCAGATCGTCGAAGTGGACAAGAAGTCGTTCCAGGACGCGATGAAACCGGTCTACGAGAAGTTCATCACCGACCCGAAGATGAAAGAGCTGATCAAGCGGATTCAAGACACGAAACAACTCAAGTCGTATTTCAACGATGCCTTTGTGCTCACGGCCAAACATCAAATAAAAGCCAATGCCATTGACGAGATTGTCGTTAGAACGCCTTCAGGAAAAACCGCGACCGTGTCGGAAC
>JANNYI010000315.1:0-9348 GCA_031410015.1 Betaproteobacteria bacterium
GCCAGTGCGGCGCCCGCGCCCGCCGCCAAGCCGGCGGCCCCGGCCAATGGCGCGCCGGCCGCCGGCGCCGTGTCCGCCGGCCAATCGGTGGAAGGCCGGGTCGAAATCGATCCCAAGCTCGCCGCGCGCGTCGCGCCTGGCGACACGGTGTTCGTCTTTGCGCGGGACCCCGATGGCTCCCGGATGCCGCTGGCAGCGCTCAAGCTGTCGGCGGGCGAGTTGCCGAAGGCCTTTGCGCTCACCGATGCGATGGCCATGTCCGCCGGCACCACCATTTCTGCCGCCAAGCGCGTGGTGATCGAGGCACGCATCAGCAAGACCGGCGAGGCCACACTGAAGTCCGGCGACCTGGCGGGTACCAGTGCGCCAGTGGCGCCCGGCGCGCGTGACGTACGCATCGTGATCGACCGGGTCAATCCGTGAAATCGCATTAATAGTAAATATAATCAGTTATTTAACTATTTACCTCGCCACGCTCGTCAGTGGTCACTAACGCGGACAACCTCCCGACGCCCACCCATGCTGGAAGCCCAAGACCTGGCGGCCCGACGCGGACACTCCACGCTGTTTTCCGGCGTTTCGTTCCGGCTTGCCCAGGGCCGGGTGCTGACGCTCACCGGCCCCAACGGGTCGGGCAAGACCACGCTGCTGCGCATCCTGGCCGGGCTCACGGCGCCGTGGTCCGGCCACGTGCGCTGGCAGGACCAGGCGGTCTCGCCCTTTGCCCCGCGGATTCGCCAGGACGCGCTGCTGGCCGGCCATGTACCCGGCCTCAAGGACGAATTGACCGCGGCGGAGAACCTCGAGATCCAATGCGCGCTGGCCGGGCAGCCGGCACCGGCTTCCAACGTGCGCGCCGCGCTGGAGGCGGTGGCGCTGGGCGCCGCGCACGCGCTGCCGGCGGGCGTGCTGTCGCAGGGGCAGCGGCGGCGTGTCAGCCTCGCGCGGCTGATGCTCGTGCAGCGACCGCTGTGGCTGCTGGACGAACCCGCCACGGCACTCGACACGGCCGGCCTGGCGCTGCTGGCGCGACTGGTGGGCGCGCATGTCGTGGCCGGCGGCATCGTCGTGGCCACCACGCACCAGGCGCTCGACCTCCCGGCCGAGCGCATGACCGCATTGGCGCTGGGATGACCACGCTCGCGCAACCGCTGGCCACGACCGCCGATTACGGCGCATGGGCCGCGATCCGCCTGGCCGCGCAACGCGACCTGAAGCTGGCGTTGAGGTCGCGCGCGGAACTTGGCGTGCAGCTTCTGTTCTATGTGATTGTCGTCAGCCTGTTCCCGCTGGCGTCGTCGCCGGAGCGCACGCTGCTGGCCACGATGGCCCCCGGCATTCTCTGGGTGGCGGCGCTGCTGGCCGCGCTGCTGTCGTTGCCGCGCCTCTTCGGCAGCGATTACAACGATGGCTCACTCGAGCAACTGGCCATGTCGCCCTACCCGCTGCCTGCTCTCGTGTCCGGTAAGATGCTTGCGCACTGGCTCACCACCGGCTTGCCGATGGTGGCGCTGGCGCCGCTCCTCGCGCTGCAATACGGGCTCGACGCCGAACTGGTGATCATCGTGACCCTGTCGCTCCTCGTCGGCACGCCCATCCTCTCGCTGATCGGTGGCATCGGCGCCGCGCTCACGCTCGGCGTGCGCGGCGGCGGCAGCCTGCTGGCGCTGCTGGTGCTGCCGCTCTTCATTCCGGTGCTGATCTTCGGCGCGGGCGCGGCGGATGCCGTGCGCGCCGGATTGTCGGCGTCGGCCAACTTTTCCCTGCTCGGCGCGGGACTGCTGGTGGCTCTGGTGGGCGCGCCGCTGGCCGGCGCCGCCGCCGTCCGGATTGCGCTCGACTGATGAATCTCTACCAACTCTCCTCGCCGTCCACGTTCTATCCGGTTGCCGGCCGCGTCGCGCCCTGGTTTGCCGGTGCCGCCGCCATCCTGGGCGTGGTGGGACTGTGGATCGCGTTCGCGATCGCGCCCACCGATTTCCAGCAGGGCGAGGTCTACCGGATCATCTTCATCCACGTGCCGTCCGCGTGGATGTCGATGTTCGTCTATCTGGTGATGGCGTTCTGGGGCGCGATGGCGCTCGCCTTCAACACGCGGCTGTCGTCGATGATGGCGCAGTCGCTCGCCCCCACCGGCGCCTTGATGACCTTCATCGCACTGTGGACCGGCGCGCTATGGGGCCGGCCCACGTGGGGCACGTACTGGGCGTGGGATGCGCGGATGACCTCCGAGCTGATCCTCCTGTTCCTCTACTTCGGCGTGATCGCGCTGCGCAACGCCATCGACGACCCGCGCCGCGCCGATCGCGCCTGCGCGCTCCTGTCCATCGTCGGCGCGGTCAACGTGCCGATCATCTACTTTTCGGTGAAGTGGTGGAACACGCTGCACCAGGGCGCTTCGGTCAGCCTGACGGCCGCGCCCAAAATGGCCGCAACGATGTTGACCGGCATGCTGGTGCTGGCACTGGCGGCGTGGTTCTATACGATTGCCGTGGCGCTGTGGCGGGTGCAGGCAATCATTCTCGAACGTGAACGTGGCGCCGCGTGGATCCGATCCATGCGCGGCATGAAGGCAGCAACGACATGAACGAATTCCTGGCAATGGGCGGGCACGGCTTCTTCGTCTGGGGCTCCTACGGCGTGACGGCCGCGGCGCTCGTCATCGAACTCTTCTTGCTGCGCGCGCGCCGGCGTGCGGCAGTGGCCCACGCCACCACCACCGGAGAACTGCAATGAAGGCCCGGCATCGCCGTTTTGCATGGATCGGCGCCGGCGTGGCCGTGCTGGGTGTCGCCGTTGCGCTCGTGCTCAATGCCTTCCAGTCCAATCTCGTCTTCTTCTTCACGCCCACGCAGGTGGCCGCGAAGGAGGCCCCGCAGGGTCGCCCGTTCCGCGTGGGCGGGCTGGTGGAGGTGGGCAGCATCCAGCGCCGCGCCAACTCGCTCGAAGTAAGCTTCATCGTCACCGATACGGCGAAGAGCGTGCCGGTGGTGTACACGGGACTCCTGCCCGACCTCTTCAAGGAAGGCAAAGGCGTGGTGGCGCAGGGCTCGCTCAATGCGGACGGCAAGTTCCACGCCACGGAAGTGCTGGCCAAGCACGATGAAAACTACATGCCGCCCGAAGCCGCGCATGCGCTCGATAGCGCCGCGAAAAGCCGGGGCGAAGGAACCGCGATGTCCACATTGAAGGTCGGCAAATGATCCCCGAACTCGGCCATTTCGCACTGATTCTGGCGCTGCTCGTCGCAGTGGCGCAAGGCGTGCTTCCGCTCATCGGCGCGCACCGCCGCGACGCTGCGTTGATGGGCGTGGCGCGCCCTGCGGCGTTCGTGCAGTTCGGACTCATTGCGTTTGCCTTCGGTTGCCTTGCCTACAGCTTCGGCACCAGCGACTTCTCGGTGGAGAACGTCGCGCACAACTCGAATATCCAACTGCCACTGCGCTATCGCATCGCCGCCACGTGGGGCTCGCACGAGGGTTCGCTGCTGCTGTGGGTGCTGATGCTGAGCGGCTGGGCCGCCGCGGTCGCGCTGCGTTCGCGCAACCTGCCTGCCGTGCTGCTGGCGCGGGTGCTGGCGGTGATGGGCATCGTGGGCATCGGCTTCCTGCTGTTCATGCTGCTCACGTCCAATCCGTTCCTGCGCCTCGTGCCGGCAGCGGCCGAAGGGCGCGACTTGAATCCGCTGCTGCAGGACCCGGGCATGGTCATCCACCCGCCGATGCTCTACATGGGCTACGTCGGCTTCTCCGTGGCCTTTGCGTTTGCCATCGCGGCGCTGATCGGCGGCAAGCTCGACGCCACCTGGGCGCGCTGGTCGCGGCCATGGACCATCGCCGCGTGGTCGTTCCTCACCATCGGCATCGCGCTCGGCAGCTGGTGGGCGTACTACGAGCTCGGCTGGGGCGGCTGGTGGTTCTGGGACCCGGTGGAAAACGCGTCGTTCATGCCGTGGCTGGTGGGCACCGCGTTGCTGCATTCGCTGGCGGTGACGGAAAAGCGAGGCACGTTCAAGAGCTGGACGGTGCTGCTGGCCATCATCGCGTTCTCGCTGTCGCTGGTCGGCACGTTCCTCGTGCGCTCGGGCGTGCTCACCTCGGTGCACGCGTTCGCCACCGATCCCACGCGCGGCGTCTTCATCCTGGCGTTCCTCGTCATCGTCATCGGCGGCTCGCTGACGCTGTACGCATTTCGCGCCGGAAGCGTCGGCGGCGGCGCCGGCTTCGCGCCCGTCTCGCGCGAGTCGATGCTGCTGGCCAACAACGTGCTGCTGATCGTGGCCACGGCCAGCGTGCTGCTCGGGACGCTGTATCCGCTGTTCCTCGATGCGCTCAACATGGGCAAGATCTCGGTCGGCCCGCCCTACTTCGACGCGGTGTTCTTTCCGCTGATGGCGCCACTCGCGTTCCTGATGGGCATCGGCCCCATCGCCAACTGGCGGGAGGCCTCGCTGCCCGACCTGTGGACGCGCTTGCGCTGGGCGCTGGGCGTCGCGCTGGTCACGTCGCTGCTGCTGCCGTTCGTCATGGGCCGCTGGTCGCCGCTGATCGCGTTCGGCCTGTTCCTCGCGCTGTGGATCGTGGCCACCACCGTGGTCATGGCGGCGCGCAGGCTGCGCAATGCGCCGCAGCAGGGTTTCGTCGCCAAACTGCAGGCCAACTCCGCGTCGTGGTACGGGATGATGCTGGCCCACCTCGGCATCGCGGTGTTCATCGTCGGCGTCACGCTCGTCAAGGGCTACGGCATCGAGGAAAACGTCACGCTCGACAACGGCCAGAGCGTCACCGTGGGCGGCTACGAGTTCACGTTCCGCGGCGTCACGCCGGTCACCGGCCCCAACTACGAGGGGCTCGCCGGCAAGGTCGAGATGCGCCGCAACGGCGTGCTGCTCGACACGCTGTATCCCGAGAAGCGCATCTACAACGCCAGCGGCAGTGCGATGACCGAGGCTGCCATCGACGCCGGCATCTTCGGCGACCGCTACGTGTCGCTGGGCGAGCCGATCACCGACAAGGGCGTGGCCGGCGCGTGGGGTGTGCGCGTCTACATCAAGCCCTTCGTCGACTGGATCTGGGGCGGCTGCTTCATGATGGCGCTGGGCGGCTTCCTCGCAATGTCCGATCGTCGCTATCGCCTGGCCGTGCAACGCAAGTGGTCCGGCGCGGTGGCCGGTGCCCGCGCGGCGTGATCTCAACCCAGGGCTCGTTCCGGAACGACACATGAAATCGCTTCGCCTCCTCATCCCGCTCGCCGTCTTCGGCATCATCGCGGTGTTCCTCTTCGTCGGGCTGTCGCGCGATCCGCGGGAGATTCCGTCGCCGCTGGTCGACAAGCCCGCGCCCGCGTTCACGCTGGCGCAGTTGCATGCGCCCGACAAGAAGCTCTCCACCGCCGACATGAAGGGCCAGGTCTGGCTGCTCAACGTGTGGGCGTCGTGGTGCGTGTCGTGTCGCGTCGAGCATCCGCTGCTGGTGCAGCTGGCGCAGGCCAACGTGGTGCCGGTGATCGGCCTCAATTACAAGGACAAGGTGCCGGAAGGCATTGCCTGGCTCAAGCAGCACGGCGACCCCTACAAGCTCTCGGTGGTCGACGCCGATGGTCGCGTGGGCATCGACTGGGGCGTGTACGGCGTGCCCGAAACCTTCGTCGTCGACAAGAACGGCATCATCCGCTACAAGCACATCGGCCCGGTCACCGCCGAGGCGCTGCAGAAGACCATCCTGCCGCTCGTGCGCGAATTGCAGAAAGCATGATGCGCTGGCTGCCCTGGTGTTTCGCCTTCGTGCTGGGCACGAGCTTCGCGGCCGCGCCCGCCGATGTGGCGCAGGATGCGCGCCTCAAGAAGCTCGACGAGGAATTGCGCTGCCTGGTCTGCCAGAACCAGTCGCTGGCCGATTCCAATGCGCCGCTGGCGCAGGATCTGCGCCGCGAAGTGCGCAGCCTGGCCGATGCCGGCAAGAGCGATGCCGAGATCAAGGACTTCCTCGTCGCGCGCTACGGCGATTTCGTCCTCTACAAGCCGCCCGTGAAGAGCATCACGTGGCTTCTTTGGTTCGGCCCCTTTGTGCTGCTGGCCGGCGGTGCGCTCGCATGGTGGTCAGTCGCGCGCCGGCGTGGCCGGCGTGATGCCGCCGTGTCGACAACCGTGGACGACACCGCAGTCGACGCCGGCGTCGAACGCGCCCGCGCGCTGCTCAACGACCCGCGCGAATGAGGCGGCCGTGGGCGCGTATCGTCCCGTCCCGCTGACCACCTGGCAGCGGCTGCCCGAGACCGAGGTTCGCGCCCGCGCCACCGCCTTCAACGCGCTGATGCAGCGGCGGCGTACGGTGCGGTTCTTCAGTGCCGACCCGGTGCCGCGCGACATCATCGAGACCTGCCTGCGCGTGGCGGGTTCGGCGCCTTCCGGCGCCAACCAGCAGCCCTGGCAGTTCGTGGCGATTGCCGACCCCGTGTTGAAACGCACGATCCGCGCCGGCGCGGAAGCCGAGGAGCGCGAATTCTACGAGCGCCGCGCAACACCGGAGTGGCTCGAGGCGCTCGCGCCGCTGGGCACCGATCACGACAAGCCGTTCCTCGAGAGCGCCCCGTGGCTGATCGCGATCTTCTACAAGGCCTACGACGTCGAAGCCGACGGCACGCGCACCAAGCTCTACTACCCGATCGATTCCACCGGCATCGCCACCGGCTTCCTGATCGCGGCGCTGCACCAGGCGGGCCTCGCCTGCCTCACGCACACGCCGAGTCCGATGGCCTTCCTCAACCAGATCCTCGATCGCCCCGCCAACGAGCGCCCCTTCGTGCTGCTGGTGGTCGGTTATGCCGCCGCCGACGCCACCGTGCCGTCGATCGAGCGCAAGCCGCTGGAAGCCATCGCGTCGTTTCGGTGATGCCGCGCGCGGCGCGTCACGCCGGCAGCAACGTGGCGCCGCAGTTCCAGCAGAGGTCGAAGTTGGCCGGGGAATCTTCCTGGCAGGCGCCGCAATGCAGCGTGCCGGTGCGCCGGCCGTCGGCCGCGATGTCGTGCAGCACGATCGCCGCGCGCTCGGAATCGCACTCGCGCTCGATCCACACCTCCGGCTGCGCCACATCCGCCGGCAGGTCGCCCACGATGCTCGATGCGTACTGGTTGAAGATGTGCGCGCGGATGCCGGCCTGGTTCAGGCGGTCGGCCACAAGCCAAGCGTCGAAGCGCTGGCGCGCGATGTAGATGCGGATCATCGCGGCGTCTGCCAGTCCCGCAGCACGTTGGCCAGGCGCCGCAACACCTCGATCAGCGACGCCGCGCGCGCGGCGTCGAATCGATACGGCGGCGCCTCGTCCATGTAGCAATCCTGCGCCATTTCGAGCTGCAGCGCATGCACGCCCTGCGGGGGTCGGCCGTAGTGCCGCGTGATGTAGCCACCCTTGAAGCGGCCGTTGACCACGTGCGAGAACCCGGCCGCGTTCGCGAGCACGTCGGCGGCCACCGCCTGCAGCGCCGGCGCACAACTGGCGCCGTCCGCGGTGCCGAGATTGAGATCCGGCAGGTGCCCAGCGAAGAAGCGCGGCACCTCGCCCCGGATGGAATGCGCGTCGAGCACCACCGCATGCCCGTGCCGCGCCCGCACGCGCCCGATCTCGGCGGCAAGCGCGGCGTGATAGGGCGTGAAGAAGTCCTCGATGCGGGTGACGACTTCGGCAGGCGTCGGCGCGGCGCCGTCGACGTAGACGGCGTCGCTGGCAAAGGTGCGCGTCGGGCAGAGCTCGGTGTTGTCAGCGCCGGCGTAGAGCGCGGCGCCGGTGGGGTCGCGATTCAGGTCGACGACATAGCGCGAGTGCGTGGCGCACAGCAGCGTGATCCCGGCCTCGCGCGCAAAATCGACGAGGCGGTGCACGTGCCAGTCCGTGTCCGGCATCGCCAGCGCCGCCGCAGTGAGCCGCGGGCGCAGCGCGGCGGGCAGGAAGGTGCCGGCATGCGGGACATCGATCACCAGCGGACTGTCGCCACGATGGAGTTCCCACAACGACATCATGTTCTCCAGTGCCCCACGCGGCCGGCGCGGATCACGCCGACGCAGGGATTGCCGCCGAGGCGATAGGCGAGTTCGGCCGGTGCCGCGATGTCCCAGCAGGCGAGGTCGGCCTTCGTGCCCGGCGTGATCGTCCCGCGGTCGGCAAGCCCGAGCGCGCGCGCCGCGTGCGTGGTGGCGCCCGCCAGCGCTTCCTCCGGCGTCAACCGGAACAGCGTGCAGGCCATGTTCAGCATCAGCAGCAGCGACGTCGTGGGCGACGTGCCGGGGTTGCAGTCGGTGGACACGGCCATCGGCAACCGGTGTGCGCGCATCGCGTCGATGGGCGGCAACCGGGTCTCGCGCAGCGTGTAGTACGCGCCCGGCAGCAGCACGGCCACCGTTCGCGCCGCCGCCATGGCCGCCACACCTGCTTCAGTGGTGTATTCGAGGTGATCGGCCGACAGCGCGCCCGCAGCGGCGGCCTGCGCGCCGCCGCCCATGTCCGACAGCTGATCCGCGTGGAGCTTGACCCGCACGCCATGCGCGCGGGCCGCGTCGAACACGCGCTGCGTCTGTGCCGGCGTGAAGCCGATCGTTTCGCAATAGGCATCGACCGCGTCGGCAAGGCCCGCCGCCACCGCCGCGGGAATCGTCTGCGCGCACACCATGTCGATGAACGCGTCCGCACGCTCCGCGAATTCCGGCGGCAGCGCATGCGCGGCAAGCAACGTCGTGCGCACGTCGACACCCGCGTCGTGCGCGATCTGCCGCGCCACGCGCAGCTGTTTCAATTCGGTAGCGGTATCGAGGCCGTAGCCCGACTTCACCTCGACGGTGGTCACGCCCTCGGCGGCCAGGGCCAGGAGGCGCGGCAGGCTCTGTGCGGCCAGGTCATCGGCGGTGGCGGCGCGCGTGGCGCGCACCGTGGCCGCGATGCCGCCGCCCTCGCGCGCAATCTGCGCGTACGACACGCCCAGGCGACGGCGCTCGTATTCGTCCACGCGATTGCCGGCGTACACGAGGTGCGTATGGCAGTCGATGAGTCCCGGCGTCACCCATGCGCCTCCGCCTTCCAGGGTCGCGGCCGCCGCCAGGCCCTGCGGCAGCGCGGCGCGCGGCCCGGCGTAGACGATCACACCGTCGAGCATCGCGATCGCGGCATCGTGGACCACGCCGTAGGGTGTGCCGCCGGTGCGCATCGTGGCGGCATGCACGTCCACCAGCAGCAGGTCGCAGCGCAGGTCTCTCATGGCATCGCGTTGAGACGCGCCATCGCCGCGCGATAGCGCGCGAACACGGCATCCTCGTCGCGGTGCCTGCCGTCCTTCACCACGACGGTGCCTGCAACCAGCAC
>JANNYI010000316.1:0-12154 GCA_031410015.1 Betaproteobacteria bacterium
TTGCCCACTTCGATCTTCTTCGCGCGGCCGAGATCCTTCAGCGTCGCGTTCTCGAGCTTCAGGCCCAGTTCTTCAGCGATGACCGTGCCGCCCGTGAGGATGGCGATGTCTTCGAGCATGGCCTTGCGACGATCGCCGAAGTTCGGCGCCTTGACGGCGGTGGTCTTGAGGATGCCGCGGATGTTGTTCACGACCAGCGTTGCAAGCGCCTCGCCATCGACGTCTTCGGCGATGATCAAGAGCGGCTTGCCGGCCTTGGCAACCTGTTCCAGCAACGGCAGCAGATCGCGGATGTTGCTGATCTTCTTGTCGTGCAGGAGAACGTACGGGTCTTCGAGCAGCGAGACCTGCTTGTCCGGGTTGTTGATGAAATACGGAGAGATGTAGCCGCGATCGAACTGCATGCCTTCGACGAGATCGAGCTCGTTCTCGAGACCCTTGCCGTCCTCGACGGTGATCACACCTTCCTTGCCGACCTTGTCCATCGCCTCGGCGATGGTCTTGCCGATCGACGTGTCGGCGTTGGCCGAGATGGCGCCAACCTGTGCGATTTCCTTGCTGGTCGTGCACGGCTTGCTGATCTTCTTCAGCTCGGCGACGATGGCGATGACCGCCTTGTCGATGCCGCGCTTCAGGTCCATCGGGTTCATGCCGGCGGCAACGTACTTGAAACCTTCGTTGCAGATCGACTGGGCCAGCACCGTGGCGGTCGTGGTGCCGTCACCGGCCACGTCGGAGGTCTTGGACGCGACTTCCTTCACCATCTGCGCGCCCATGTTCTCGAAGCGGTCCTTCAGCTCGATTTCCTTGGCGACGGAAACACCGTCCTTGGTGATCGTGGGTGCGCCGAAGCTGCGCTCGAGTACAACATTGCGGCCCTTGGGGCCCAGCGTAACCTTGACGGCATTGGCGAGGACATTCACGCCGACCATCATCTTGTTACGCACGCCTTCGCCGAAGCGGACGTCTTTAGCTGCCATGGTTCATTTCTCCTGTTGCGTATGCTGGAGCCGGCCTTAGCCGACGATGCCGATGATGTCGTCTTCGCGCATGTGGAGGTAATCGGTACCGTCCATGCGGAATTCCTGACCGGAGTACTTGCCGAAGAGGATCTTGTCGCCGACCTTGGCGCCCATCGGAAGCAGCTTGCCGTTGTCGTCCGTCTTGCCCGGGCCGACGGCGATGACTTCGCCCATCGACGGCTTTTCGGCTGCGGTGTCCGGAATGACGATGCCGCCGGCCGATTTACGCTCTTCCTCGAGCCGCTTGACGATCACGCGATCGTGTAGGGGACGCAGTTTCATGTTAGCACTCACTCCTGGTGAATAATTGATTTAAAAACAGCGTGTTACAGGTCGACACTGCAACGGCACCATGGCGCTGGTCGCGCCCGGATGGTCCGTGATTCGCCGATAACCCGCAGCTGAATGCTCTTGCTAGCACTCGATCGCTACGAGTGCTAATAATAGGGCGGCGAGGCCGATAATTCAAGTGCCTGCGCAAATCGGCCCCTCCGGGCATCCTCGTGCCGGCTGCACGCGGTGCCCTGCGGGGAGAGGCCGGTGGGGTCGGCGAATGGGGTACGCTTGGCGCTGCCATGACCCCGACCGCCAGCGATCCCCGCGTCTTCTTCGCCGCCGAGCGCACGCTGCTCGCGTGGGTGCGGACCGGCCTCACGATCATGGCCTTCGGCTTCGTCGTGGCCCGGTTCGGGCTGTTCCTGCGCATGCTCGCGTTGCCGCCCGCGCACGCGGCCGGAACCTTGGATGCGCATCACCTCCTGTCCACCGCGATCGGCATCGCGCTGGTCCTGCTGGGCGTCGGCTGCATGATTCTCGGCGCGATCCAGCACAAGAGCTTCGTGGCCACGCTCGCGCCGATGGATGTGCCGCGCACGCACGCCGCCGTGTATCCGCTCACGCTATGCGTCGTCCTGGCGGCGCTGGGCGTGGTGCTGGCGATCTATCTCGCGCTCTGACGTCGGGTCGCGCGGAAGTTTCACCGCTCGCTCCCCGAATGGCGCCGCCTGTAAGCCGGCGCACCGCGCCCCACGTGGCAGCGTTACGGTGAGGCCTTCGTTCCCACCACACGCGCCATGCTCCAGCCCGCCCACGTCGGTCATCTTGCCATGCTGCGCGCCCTGATCCGTCAGGGCGCGGCGGACGGCAGTTTCGACCGCGACCTCGGCACGAGCACGCCCGAATCCGAGGCCTTCTTCGCGCAGCTCAAGCGCGCGCTCGTCTCCGGCTATTTCGTCGAGGAGGGACGCAGCGGCAAGATCGACACCGTCGCGGTTCCCGGCTACGTCTACTGGCCCGATGGCAAGCACACGGGCACGACCCCGGTGGGCTTCGGCCTCTTCCGCGCCATCGGGGGGGTCGGCTACGAACTGTGGCTGGCCGGCCTCGACTTCGGCACCCGGGGTGGCGGCCACGGCCGCGCCCTGCTGGCGGCGCTCTTTGCCACGCCGCCGGGACAGAAGACGTTTGTGGTCCGAGTCCAGCGCGGCTCGCGCTATGTCAACGCGATGCAGCACGTGCTCGCCGATTTCGGCTTCGTTCCCGTGGGCGATACGGCGCGGCTGCGCTGGTTCCTGCGCACCGACACGCCTGCCGAACTCGCTTCGCAGATTCGTGACACTGTCGAAGCGCGCCGCGCGCTAAACTAGGCGCCTCTTCGTAACCGGCGCGGCGCGGCGGGTCCATCGGTCCGCCCCGTGTAGTCATGTCCCGTTCCCGCGACAACGCCGTCAACGTGCTGGGTTCGCCGCTGCTGCCATGCAGCGACGCACCGCGCACCGGCTTTTATCGCAATGGCTGCTGCGACACCGGCCCCGACGACACCGGTCTCCATACCGTATGCGCGGTGATGACCGAGCCGTTCCTCGTGTACTCGAAGCTTGCCGGCAACGACCTCTCCACGCCCCGTCCGGAGTCGGGCTTTCCCGGGCTCGCGCCCGGCGACCACTGGTGCGTGTGCGTCGGACGCTGGCGCGAAGCGCTCGCGGCCGGGGTCGCCCCGCCGGTGGTGCTGGCGGCCACCCATGAGGAAACGCTGGCGGTGGTCACGCTCGAGGACCTCGAGCGCCATTCCACGCGCTGACGCAGCGCCACGACCAATCCTTGTCAACACCTCCAGGAGCAGCCTCCATGTCGGATCCGATCAATGACATTCGCCTGGTCGAAGCGGGACGCGGCGCCGGCTGGTGGGCGCACGGCTGGCGCAACTTCACCTCCAGCATCGGCACCTGGATCGGCATCATGCTGATCTACATCATCATCACGATCCTGATCAGCATCGTGCCGTTTGTGTCGATGTGGGTCACTCGCTGCTGGCCCCGGTGTTCATCGGCGGCCTGATGCTCGGCTGCCGCGCGATCGATCGCGACCAGCCGCTCAAGGTCGCGCATCTCTTCGAAGGCTTCCAGACCGCGAATTTCGTGCCGCTGCTCACCATCGGCGCCGTCGACATCGCCCTGACGCTGCTGATGGCCGCGGTCCTGGCCGCCGGCATGTCCGGCAGCGGCAGCATCATGGACATCATGCGCCACGGCGGATCCGATCCCATGGAAATGATGTCGCGCTCGGCGGGCGCGCTCGGCGTTTCCGGATTGTTCGCGTCGCTCGCCGCGCTGGTGATCGGCGCGGTGATGGCGGCGCTCATCTGGTTCGCCCCGGCGCTGGTCGTGCTGCATGGCGCCAGGCCCATCGACGCGATGAAGACCAGTTTCGTGGCCACCTGGCGCAACTGGGTCGCATTCCTCGTCTACGGCCTGATTGCGATCGCGCTCGCCGTGGTCGTGATCCTGATCGTCGCCGCGCTGGCTGTGGGGTTCGGTGTCTCGATGTTTGCAGGCAGCGGCATCGTCGGCATGATCGGCATGGCGATCCTGGGCATGCTGCTGCTGGCCGTGTTCGCGCTGGTGGTCGGGCCGATCGTCCTGGGTTCGACCTATGCGGGCTATACCGACTGCTTTGCCGAAGCCGGTGAGGGCGACAGCGTCAACCCCGCCTATCGCTGACTCAGTGCGCCTGGTCCCAGTTGGCGCCGGTGCCCACATCCACCACCAGCGGCACGCGTAGCTGCGCCACGCCGGTCATCAGCGCGGGCAGTTCGGCCTGCACGCGCGCGACTTCGCCGTCCGGCACCTCGAGCACCAGTTCGTCGTGCACCTGCAGCAGCAGGCGCGTGGTCAGTGCTTCCGCGTCGAGCCAGCCCTGCACGGCAATCATCGCGAGCTTGATCAGGTCGGCGGCGGTGCCCTGCATCGGCGCGTTGATCGCCGCGCGCTCGGCACTCGCGCGTCGCGGCCCGCTGCCGCCCTTGATGTCGGGCAGCCACAGCCGGCGGCCGAACACCGTCTCGACGTAGCCCTGCTCGCGCGCCACTTCGCGCGTGCGCTGCATGTATTGCGCCACGCCGGGATAGCGCGCGAAATACTTGTCGATGAACTGCTGCGCGGCGCCGCGCTCGATGCCGAGCTGCTGCGCGAGGCCGAACGCGCCCATCCCGTAGATCAGCCCGAAGTTCACGGCCTTGATGTAGCGGCGCTGGTCGACGGTGACGTCCTCCGGCGGCACGCCGAAGATCTCGCCCGCGGTGGCGCGGTGGATGTCGCGGCCTTCGTGGAAGGCGCGCAGCAGCGCAGGATCCTCCGACAGGTGCGCCATGATCCGCAACTCGATCTGCGAGTAGTCGGCCGACACCAGCACATGCCCGGGCGGCGCAATGAACGCCTCGCGGATGCGCCGACCTTCCGCCGTGCGCACCGGGATGTTCTGCAGGTTGGGATCGGTCGACGCCAGGCGCCCGGTGACGGCCGTGGCCTGCGAAAACGTCGTGTGCACGCGCCCCGTCTTCGCATTCACCATCAACGGCAGCTTGTCGGTGTAGGTGGACTTCAACTTCGACACCGAGCGGTGCTCCAGCAGCACCTTCGGCAGCGGATAGTTGGCGGCGAGCTCCTGCAGCACTTCCTCGTCGGTGGACGGCTGCCCGGTGGCCGTCTTCTTCACCACCGGCAACTGCATCCGCTGGAACAGAATTTCACCCAGCTGCTTCGGCGACCCGAGATTGAACGGCTGCCCCGCCAGCTGGTGCGCCTGCTGCTCGAGCGCCACCACGCGCTCGCCGAGTTCGCGGCTCTGCTTCGCCAGCAATGCCGAATCGATCAGGATGCCGTTGCGCTCCATGCGAAACAGCACTTCGCGCACCGGCATTTCAAGCTGGCTGTAGATATAGTCGAGCCTGGGATCGGCCGCGATGGACGGATACAGCGCGTGATGCAGCCGCAGCGTGATGTCGGCATCCTCCGCCGCGTATTCGGTCGCGCGATCGAGCGCCACCTGCTCGAACGGAATGCGGTTGGCGCCCTTGCCGGTGACGTCGTCGTACGAAATCGTGGTGACGTCGAGATGCCGCCGCGCGAGGCTGTCCATGTCGTGTGTCTTGCTCGATTCGAGCACGTAGGATTCGAGCAGCGTGTCGTGTGCCACTCCGCGCAGCGTCAGGGCGTCGTTGGCCAGCGCGTGCTGGTCGTACTTCATGTTCTGGCCGAGTTTCTTCTTCGCCGGGTCGGCCAGCCACGGTGCCAGCCGCGCGAGCGTGGCGGCGCGGTCGAGCTGCGCGGGCACACCGGCATACCGGTGATCGAGCGGGATGTAGCAGGCGCGGCCGGGCTCCACCGACAGCGACACGCCGACGATACGCGCCTGCATCGGATCGAGGCTGGTGGTCTCGGTGTCGAAGGCGACGAGATCCGCGCCGTCGATGGCGGCGAGCCAGCGCGCGAGCGCAGCTTCGTCCAGCACCGATTCATAGGCGATGATCGGAGGCGGTGCCGGAACCGCGCGGCCCGGCGCATCCTCTGCCGCATCCCGGCGCCGACCCGCATCGTCGCCGGCGGCCTTCTTCGCGATCGCGTCGGCCGCGTCCGCTGCGATGCCGGCGCCGCCGACGTCGCGCAGCCAGCTCTTGAATTCGAAGCGCTCGTACAGTGCCCGCAGCGTTGCCGTGTCCGGCGTGCCGATCTTCAGGTCCGCGACTGCCACCGGCAGCGCGCAGTCGGTCTTGACCGTGAGCAGGCGCCGGGCCTGCGGCAGCCACTCCAGCGCAGCGCGCAGGTTGGCGCCCACGACGCCGGGGATTTCTTCCGCGTGCGCGACCACGTTGTCGAGCGTGTCGTACTGCGCCAGCCACTTGGCCGCGGTCTTCGGACCCACCTTGGACACACCCGGCACGTTGTCGACGGCGTCGCCGGTCAGCGTCAGGAGATCGAGGATCTGGTCGGGCCGCACGTCGAACTTGGCCTTCACCCCGGCCGCATCAAAGGTCTCGTTGCTCATCGTGTTCACCATCGTGATGCGCGGCGTCACGAGCTGCGTCAGGTCCTTGTCGGAGGACGAGATCATCGTGTCGATGCCGGCCTGCGCGGCGGTGAAGGCGAGCGTGCCGATCACGTCGTCGGCTTCCACGCCTTCCACCATCAGGAGCGGCCAGCCCTGCGCGCGCACCAGGTCGTGCAACGGCGCGATCTGCGCGGCGAGATCCTCCGGCATCGGCGGCCGGTTGGCCTTGTATTGCGGGTACCATGCGTCGCGGAAGGTCTTGCCCGGCGCGTCGAAGACGACGGCGAAATAGTCCGGCTTGCCGTCCTCGACCAATCGGCGCAACATCGACAGCACCCCGCGCAGCGCGCCCGTAGGCTCACCTTTCGAGGTGCGCAGATCGGGCAGCGCGTGATAGGCGCGGTACAGGTACGAAGACCCGTCCACCAGCACGAGTACAGGCATGCGTCAGACCCACAAGATTCCGGAACTCATCGATCCGCAGGCACTCAACACGACCAATGGCCAGGAAGCGTGGCGGGTCATGGGGATTATGGCAGAGTTCGCCATCGCCACCGAGCGCCTGCGCGGAATCCGCCCCGCCGTCAGTGTCTTCGGCAGCGCGCGCATCAAGGAAGGCCATCCGTACTACGAAACCACCCGGGACCTCGCGCGGCGCCTCTCCAATGCCGGCTTTTCCGTGATCTCGGGCGGCGGCCCCGGCCTGATGCAGGCGGCCAACAAGGGCGCGCACGAAGGCAATTCGCCCGCCATCGGCCTCAACATCAGCCTGCCCTTCGAGAGCAGCAGCAGCGAATTCCAGGACGTTTCGGTCAATTTCAAGTATTTCTTCGCGCGCAAGATGATGTTCGTCCGCTTCGCCTCGGCCTACGTCATCCTGCCGGGCGGATTCGGCACGCTGGACGAATTGTCCGAGGTGCTGACGCTGGTGCAGACCGGCAAGAGCCGCCGCATTCCCGTCATCCTCGTCGGCGGTGACTACTGGCGTGGGCTCCTCGACTGGATGCGCGACAAGATGGTCGGCGAAGGCATGATCAACGCGAAGGACATGGACCTGATGCAGGTCATCGAGGACCCCGAGGCGATCGTCGAGGCCATCTTCGCGTTCTACGAGAGTCGCGGCTTCGTGCCGTCGCGCGAAGAGCGGGAAAAGATGCTCAACCTGTAGTCCGCGAATCGCCCGGTCGCGGGGCCGCGCGATGGCGCTGCGTGTCCGGCGCTGCCAACCGCGGCGATGGCGCGGCGTTTGGTAGAATCGGGCTATCTTGGCATCGATCACCTTCAATTCGCGGCTTCTGCATGTCTTCACGCTGGCGTGCGGATTGGCGCTTGCTGCACCCGCAACGGCGCAGTCCCCGTCGCCGCTGCCTCCGCCGGCCCCACCCGCCACTGTGCCGCCGCCGTTGCCCGACGTCGGCGGGGACCCCGAGCTCGAGCCCCAGATCACGATCAGGCGCACCGACACCGAAACGATCGAGGAAGCCCGCATCAATGGTGAGTTGCGGTACCTCAAAGTGACGCCGCGCGGCGGTGGCCGCCCTTACTACCTCATTCCCAGTGGTAACGGCCAGACCTTTATCCGCCGCGAGTCGCTCGACTTCGGGCTGCGGGTGCCGATGTGGCTTCTGTTTTCGTGGTGAACTGAATCTGCCGCTCGCGGCGCTGCGCCGTTGCGCCGTCGGCGCGACGTAACCATCCCCGCTCCGCGGTCACGCTCCCTGCTCCATGTCCGTCTACACGCTGGTAACTGCACCCGATCTCGAGGCATGGCTCACGCGGTATGCCGTCGGCAGCCTGACCGACCTGCAGCCGATCGCCACCGGCATCGAGAACACGAACTATTTCGTCACCACCGATCGCGGCAGGTATGTGCTGACGCTTTATGAACGCCTGCCGGCCGGCGAACTGCCGTTCTATCTCAACCTGATCGCCCACCTCGCGCGCGCCGGCGTCGAAGTGCCCGCGCCGGAGGCCGACCGCACCGGTGCGCTGTTCTCGATGCTGAACGGCAAGCCCGCCGGCTTGCTGGCCCGGGTCGAGGGCGCGCCCGTGCCGGCACCCACGCCCGCGCATTGCGCGCAGGTGGGCAACGCACTGGCGCGACTGCACCTTGCCTCGCAGTCCTATCGCAGCCGGCTCACGAACCGCCGCGGTCCGGCATGGTGGCGGCAGGCCGCGCGCGCCGTGCGGCCCTTTCTCGATGCCGGGCAGTGCGCGCTGCTCGATGCCGAAATCAAATTCCAGACCGGCTTCGGGCGCGGCAGGATGCCCAAGGGCGCCATTCACGGCGACCTCTTCTGCGACAACGTGCTCTTTGCGGGCGATCGCGTTGCCGGCATCATCGACTTTGGCTTCGCGGCCACCGATTTCTTTGCCTACGACCTTGCGATCACCGTCAACGACTGGTGCGTCGACGCAACCACCGCAGCATTGCTGCCGGCATGCACGCAAAGCATGACCGCCGCCTACGCTGCCGTGCGGCCGCTCACCGACGAGGAACGCGAGGCGTGGCCGTCGCTGCTGCGCGCGGCGGCGCTGCGTTTCTGGCTGTCGCGCCTCTATGATCTCCACCTGCCGCGTTCCGGCGAGCTGACGCACGCGCACGACCCCGCGCATTTCGAGCGCGTGCTGCGCGCGCGCGTGGCCGCAATGCCCGCCTTTCCCCCATCGACGCCCACGTGAACCCATGAGCGATCCCATCCGCGAGTTTCCATTCACACGTTACCCCGCCCGCCAGGGCATGGTGTGGCTGGTGCAAGCGTGGCACATGTTCAACCAGCATCGCCTGGCATGGATCGTCCTGCTGCTGGCGTACTACCTGCTGCTGCTCTTCACCCGCGCGATTCCGTTCATCGGACCGTGGGCGATGACCATCATCAAGCCCGTCCTCGCCGTCGGCCTGCTGGCTGCCGCCTGGAACCAGGAGCGCGGCACGACGCCGGCACTGGGCCAGATCCTGCAGGGATTCCGCGCCAACCTCTGGGCGCTCCTGCCGATCGGCCTCTTCTTCATGCTCGGGATGACTGCCGCGGTGTTCGCGTCGTCGCTCGTCGACGGCGGCAAGCTGATCGAATTCATCACGGCGAGCGCCGACGCAAGCGAAGAGGACGTCGCCAAGGCGCTGGCCGACCCACAGTTGCAGTTCGGCATGATGTTCTCCCTGCTGCTCTCGGTGCCGGTGCTGGTGTCCACATGGTGGGCGCCCGCGCTGATCGTGTTCCAGGACGCCGGGCCGGGCCGGGCGCTGCTGGCCAGCCTGCGCGCGGCGTTTGCCAACTGGCGCCCGCTGCTGTTCTACGCGCTGGGCATGTTCTTCTACGGCGTGGTCCTCCCGGGGCTCGTGGTGAGCGCGCTGCGCCTGCTGTTGCCGCCCGCGGCCGGACAGGTACTGGTGCTGGCGTTGTTGCTGCCCTACCTCGCGTTCTTCGCCGCCACGCTGCACATTTCCGACTACATCAGCTATCGCGACGTGTTTCATCCCGACGAGAAGCTGGCCCCGCCGCCGGCGGGGTCATCGTCGACGCCACCGGACGCCTAGCCGCCAGGGCGCACGATGCCCATGGTCGCTCCAGGCCCGGTCCCGGCGTTCCTTGCGCGATGGCTGCCGGGGCTCGCGCAGCTGTGGACGTATCCGCGCGGCGCGCTGCGCGGCGACATCGTCGCGGGCGTGTCGGTATGCGTGGTGATGATTCCCTCGGTGATGGCCTACGCGGAGCTGGTGGGGGTGCGCCCCGAGGCCGGCCTGTATGCGGCGCTGGGGGCGATGGTCGCCTATGCCCTCTTCACGTCGAGCCGCAGCGTGATCGTCGGCCCCGATACCACCATCGCGCTCCTGGCCGGCTCGATCATTGCGCCACTCGCCGGCGGCGATCCCGCCCGCACGGCGGCGCTGGCCGTGCTGCTCGCGCTGGGCGCCGGTCTGCTGCTGGTGCTGGCCGGGCGCCTCAAGCTCGGCAACGCGGCGGACCTCCTGTCAACGCCGGTACTCATCGGCTATGCAGCGGGCGCGGCGCTCGTGCTGGTGGGCACGCAGTTGCCGTCGCTGCTGGGTGTCGCGCTGCCGCGCGATCCGTTCTTCTTCCGGGTCGCCGACGCGCTGAAGTCACTGCCGGCAGCCAATGTCGCCACCATTGCGACGGGGCTCGGCCTGATCGTGCTGATGCTTGCGCTGATGCGACTGGCGCCGCGCATTCCCGCCGCGCTCGTCGCGTGCATTGCGGCCATCGTCGCGTCGATGGTGTTTGACTTGCCCGCTCGCGGCGTCGTCCACCTGCTGGCGTTGCCGCCAGGCATACCCGCGCCCACCGTACCGGTCATCGCGCTGCGCGACCTGCAGGACCTGGCACCCGGTGCCATCGCGCTCGCCCTGCTCATCTTTGCCGAAGGCGTGCTGCTGGCCCGCACGCTCGCGGACAAGCGCGGCGAGCCCGTGGCGCCCGACCAGGAGTTGACGGCCCTGGGCATGGCCAACATCGCGGCCGGCGCGATCACCGGCTTTCCGGTGGGCGCCAGCACGTCGCGCTCGGTGACTGCCGATGCCGCGGGCGTGCACACCCAACTCGCGCAGTGGATCGCAGCCGCATTGCTGCTGGTGTTCGTGCTGTTTCTCGCGCCGTGGCTCGTGCTGCTGCCGCGCGTCGCGCTGGCGGCAATCCTGATCGTCGCCGCCACGCGACTGATCGACGTCGCCGGGTTGCGCACCCTCTTCGCCATGGACCGGCGTGCCGTGATCCTGGCGCTCGCGGTCACGCTCGGGGTGCTGGTACTGGGCGTGCTGCCGGGCGTGCTGCTGGGCGTGGTCCTGTCGCTGGGACGGGTGCTGCTGGAAGTGGCGCGCCCGCGCGACGCGCTGCTGCGCCGGCTGCCCACCGACCGCCGCTTTCACGACCTGTCTGACGACGAAGGCGGCGCCGCCACGCCGGGCGTGCTGGTGTTCCGCCTCTACGCGCCGCTCATCTTCGCCAACGCGCGCCACGTGACGGATCGGCTGCGCGCACTCGCTGCCGACGCCTCGCCGCCGCTGCGCTGCGTGGTGCTCGACCTGCAGGCGGTCACGCACGTCGACGTCACCGCGTTCGCGTTGCTGCGCCAGCTGCACGACGAGTTCGAAAGTGCCGGGATCGACGTGCGCTTCGCGCGCGCCAACCGGCCGCTGCGGGAGCAGCTGACCCAATGGCTGCCGGCCGACCGGCTGGCCTCGGAACGCTTCTTTCCATCGGCCTCGGCCGCGGTCGACGACTTTCAGGCCACGCATCCGCCGGCATCGCGCTGAGATTGCGCCGGGCGTGCCGATCCTGGCGTTCCGCGTTCGATTTGCGATTTGACGTCGGCACCGACAGCAACCGGCGGAAAGCGTTCTAGGCGGCCTCGAGTTTCGCGTACTCCAGCGCCAGCCACTTCACGCCTTCGTCGCGGAAGTTGACCTGCACGCGCGCATCGGCGCCACGACCTTCGGCATCGATGATGATGCCGAGGCCGAAGCGCGCATGCTTCACGCTCTGCCCGATCCGCCATCCCGGCGCTGCGGGGGTGGCCTGCGGCGCGCCGGTCACTCGGCCCCATTCGGCGTCGTCGACATCGATCGCGCGCCGGCGGTACGGCGACAACCATTGCACCATGTCGGGCGGCAGCTCGCCGACAAAACGCGACGGGATGCCGTAGCGCGTCTGCCCATGCAGCATCCGCGTCTGCGCGTGGGTGAGGTAGATGCGGCGGCGCGCGCGCGTGATCGCGACGTACATGAGGCGCCGCTCCTCTTCGAGCCCGTCGGCTTCCGACAAGCTGTTCTCATGGGGAAAGAGTCCCTC
>JANNYI010000317.1:0-2944 GCA_031410015.1 Betaproteobacteria bacterium
GGGCTGGGACGGCACGGTCTACCCCTGGGTGTTTCCGATCGGCACCACCTATTGGGACCAGATGGCCGCAATGATCGCCTACTTCGGGCAGAAGGCAGGCGGGCTCGACAAGCTAAAAGGCAAGAAGATCGCTTTCCTGTATCACGACTCTGCCTTTGGCAAGGAGCCCATTCCGGTACTGGACGCACTTTCCGCCAAGTTGGGCTTCGAAGTGCTGAAGGTGCCGGTGACACCACCCGGGCAGACGCAGGAATCGCAGTGGCTGCAGATCCGGCAGGCCAAGCCCGATTTCACGATCGTCTGGACCTTCGGCGTGATGAGTACCGTCGCCTTGAAGACGGCCGCGAAGACCGGTTTTCCACGCGACAAGCTGCTGGGCGTGTGGTGGGCGGGCTCGGAGGAGGATGTGATTCCGGCCGGGGATGCGTCGAAGGGATACGTCAGCGCGGCCTTCACCGCCTCCGGCCTCAACTTCCCCGTGATGCAGGACATCAAGACCAAGGTCTACGGCGCCAAGAAGGGCAACCTCGAGGATCCTTCGCGGCTGGGCAACGTGATGTACACCCGCGGCGTCGTCTACGGAATGATCGTGGTCGAAGCGATGCGGGTGGGGCAGGCCAAATATGGCAAGGGCAAGGTGCTGACCCCCGAGCAGCTTCGCTACGGTTTCGAGCACCTCAACCTGACGGAAGCGCGCATCAAGGAAATCGGTGCGGGCGGCCTGTTCCCGCCGATCAAGACCAGCTGCGCCGACCACCAGGGGTCCGGCATGGTCAAGTTCCAGGAGTGGACCGGCAACGGCTTCAAGCAGGTCACGCCGTTCATGGCGGGGGACCGCGAACTGGTGCGCAAGATGGTGGAGGAGACGGCGGCCAAGTACGCGGCGGAGAAGAAGATCACGCCGCGTGATTGTTCCAAAGAGAGTTAGACCGTCGTTCGGGCTGGGTCAGCTTGCGCCGGCCCAGCGGCGACCGACGTTTCAACGCATCGAAATGGAACGGCGCCCGCGATGCGGACGCCGCTCATTTCTGGGACGTTACGATATCCCCGAGCTGTATTTTCGCAATTCGTGAAACCAGACATGACTGCTTCAAGCACTGCTGCTCTCGCCCCTGTTGTTGCACCTTACCTGTCGGTGAACAACATCGAGGTGATCTACGACCACGTCATCCTGGTGCTGAAGGGCGTCTCGCTCGAAGTGCCGCAGGGCGCCGTCGTGGCGTTGCTGGGTGCCAACGGCGCCGGCAAGAGCACCACGCTCAAGTCGATTTCCAACCTGCTGCGCGCTGAGCGCGGCGAGGTCACCAAGGGCACCATCGAATTCAAGGGCCAGCGTGTCGACACGCTGACCGTCAACGAGCTCGTGCGCAAGGGCGTGTGCCAGGTGATGGAAGGCCGGCATTGCTTCCAGCATCTCACCGTCGAGGAAAACCTGCTCACCGGCGCATTCACCCGCAACGTGTCGCGCGCGGAAATCGCCGTCGCGCTGGAAAAGGTCTACCACTATTTCCCGCGCCTCAAGACCCGGCGCACCAGTCAGTCCGGCTACACGTCGGGCGGCGAGCAGCAGATGACGGCCGTCGGCCGGGCGCTGATGGCCGCGCCCACGATGATCCTGCTGGACGAGCCGTCGATGGGACTGGCGCCGCAGATCGTCGAGGAAATCTTCGAGATCGTCCGCGATCTCAACACCAAGGAAGGCGTGTCCTTCCTGCTGGCCGAGCAGAACACGATGGTGGCGCTGCGCTACGCCAACTACGGCTACATCCTCGAGAACGGCCGCGTGGTGATGGACGGGAAGGCGCAGGACCTGGCGGCCAACGAGGACGTGAAGGAGTTCTACCTCGGGCTGTCGTCGGGCAACCGCAAATCGTTCCGGGACGTGAAGCACTATCGCCGGCGCAAGCGCTGGCTCTCCTAGCGCACGGCGGTAGCTGCCGTGCCCCGCATCAACGTCGACAAGCTGCGCCGCTACTGTGCGACGCTGCCCGGCGCCACGATGGACATCAAGTGGGGCGCCGACGAATGTCACAGCGTCGGCGGCCGGATGTTCGCGGTGTTCCTCGTCCAGCAGCGCGCGGAACCGAGCTTCGGCTTCAAGTGCGATCCCGAGCGCTTTCTCGAGTTGACCGACGTGCCCGGCATCATCCCTGCGCCCTACCTCGCGCGCGCCCACTGGGTGCAGGTCAGGTCCGCCTCGGCGCTGACCGACCCGCAGGCTCGCGCGCTGCTCGCGCGTTCGCACGCGCTCGTCTTCGCCAGGCTAACGCGGCGCGCGCAGGCCGCCATCACCGGCGCTGCGGCGCCAACCGGAAAATGACATGACCGACCACTTCGACGACCTTGAGACGCGCCTGCCGGAAGAGCGCGAGCGCGCGCTGTTCGCGACGCTCCCGGGGCAGGTGGCCCATGCCAAGGCGCATGCGCCGGCCTTCGCGCGGCTGCTGGCCGACGTCGATCCCGCCGGCGTCACTTCGCGTGCGGCGCTGGCGCGCCTGCCGGTCACCCGCAAGTCCGAACTGGCCGACCTGCAGAAGAGCGCGCCGCCATTCGGGGGCTTCGCCGCCTCGGGATGGGGTGCGATCCGCCGCGTGTTTGCCAGCCCCGGGCCGATCTTCGAGCCGGAGGGTGCGCGCGCCGATTACTGGCGCGTGGCGCGCGCGTTGTTTGCCGCGGGCTTTCGCCCGGGCGATCTCGTGCACAACACGTTCTCGTATCACTTCACGCCCGCCGGCTCGATGCTCGAGACGGGCGCGCATGCGCTCGGCTGCGCCGTCATCCCGGCCGGCACCGGCCAGACCGAGCAGCAGGTGAAGGCGATTGCGGCATTGCGGCCCTCCGGTTACATCGGCACGCCGTCGTTCCTGAAGATCATCCTCGACAAGGCCGACGAACTCGGCGTGCCGCTGCCGTCGCTCACCAAGGCGCTCGTTTCGGGCGAGGC
>JANNYI010000318.1:0-9219 GCA_031410015.1 Betaproteobacteria bacterium
ACCTGCGCCGCCCGGTCGTTGACGACCGCGATTTGAAGGTCGCTGCTGGGCTGCGCGTAGGCGCCGGGCACGGCCAGGGCGGCCAGCAACATGGCGCAGACGAAGTGGAGGTGGCCGGAAATGCGGCGTCGATCAGTGGGCGGGCGTGGGGACATGAGCGTCGATCTTGAAGAGGTTGAAGAAATTGGCGGTGGTGGCCGCGGCGATGGTTTCGAGCGGGACCTCGCGCAGCCGCGCGATTTCCGCGGCGACCAGAGGAACCCACGCGGGCTGATTGCGCTTGCCGCGATGTGGCGCGGGCGCGAGATACGGGCTGTCGGTTTCGATCAGCATCCGGTCGAGCGGCACGCGGCGCGCCACGTCCTTGATTGCCAGCGCGTTCTTGAAGGTGACGATGCCGGAAAACGAGATGTGAAAGCCGAGATCGAGCGCGCGCTGCGCCACGTCCCACGGCTCGGTGAAGCAGTGCATCACGCCGCCCGCCTCGCCCGCCCCCTCCTCGCGCATGATCGCGATCGTGTCGTCCGCCGCCGACCGCGTGTGGATCACCAGCGGCTTGCCGGTCTCGCGTGCGGCGCGGATGTGCCGGCGAAAGCGCTCGCGCTGCCACTCGAGGTCGCCTACGAGGCGGAAGTAGTCGAGTCCGGTCTCGCCGATGGCCACGACCTTGGGCGTGGCCGACAGGGTGACGAGTTCGGCCACGGTGGGCTCGGGTGTGTCCACGTAATCCGGATGCACGCCCACGGTGGCATACAGGTTGGCGTGCGCCTGCGCGATGGCCACGACGCCGGGCCATGCCGGCATGTCCACGCCGATGCACAGCGCGTGCGTGACCGCATGCTCGCGCATGGCGGCCAGCACGGCCGGCAGTTCGGCGGCGAGTTCGGGAAAATCGAGGTGGCAATGCGAATCGACGAACACGGCAGGACCGACAACCTTGAAGTGAGATGGGGAGCAACCGCGCGCCGCGCGGGCGCCGACCGCGACAACCTACATCGTGTGCGTGGGCCGGGTGGATCCGAGCGTCTCGCCCAGGATCTTCTCGATGGTGGCACGCGCCGCGGCCCCGGTATCGTCCAGCGTGAACTGCACGCCGATGCCCTGCGTGCGGTTGCCCTGGACGCCTTCGGGTGTCAGCCAGACGACCTTGCCCTGCACCGCCAGGCGGTTGGGATCGTCCATCAGCGACAGCAGCATGAACACTTCCTCGCCGAGCGCGTACTGGCGCGACGTGGGGATGAAGATGCCGCCGCCCTTCAGGAAGGGCATGTACGCCGCATACAGCGCCGCCTTTTCGCGGATGTTGAGCGACAGCACGCCCGGCCGCGCAGCGTTGGCGGCGGGTGTGGGTGGCGGTGGATTGCGGTCGACCATGATCAGGGGAATACGCTCCGGTAATCCAGCAGCACCATTTCCGCGACCAGTCGCGGCTGCAGCGGATGCGCCACGAGCAGGCGCTGCCGCAGCAGTGATCGATGATAGCGAAAGAGCGCCCGTGGCGCCACCGCGCCCGCCAGGAGCGCCAGCGGCGCGGCGAAATCGGGATTGAAGAGCGCCGTGCCGCCGCTCGCCACGCGGCCGAGATCGGCGGTCCAGGCGATCAGCCAGTCGATGGCCTGGCCGAGCCTGGCCTTGCGCTCGTCGCGCGGTGCGGCATCGATGCGCGCCGCCAGCGCCACCGACGACATCGACTTCGGCGCCGCCAGCGCGTCCAGCCAGAACTTGCGTTCCTGCTGCAGCCCCGGATCGGCCAACGCCGCCGCCACCAGCGGCGCACCGCCGGCCTGGCCCAGCAGCGATCCGGCATTGGCCACCCCCTGTGCCGTCAGCCACGCCTGCGCGGCGACGGCGTCCGCGCGCGGTGCGGCCACGCGCCGGCAGCGGCTGCGGATGGTGGCCGGCAGCCGGCCGGGTTGGTGCGCGACCAGCATCACGAAGGTTTCCGGCGGCGGCTCCTCCAGTGTCTTCAGCAACGCGTTGGCAGCCGCGGCATTCATCGCTTCGGCCGGCACGATCACCGCCACCTTCGCGCGCCCGCGATGACTGGTGACCTGCGCCCACCGCGTGAGCGCGCGAATGGCGTCGACGGGAATCGCATCGAGCAGCTTGACCGTGCCATCGTCCTCGACCGTGAAGGGCTCCACCATGCGCAGATCGGGATGCTGTCCGGCCGCCACGTAGACGCAACCGGGGCAGACGCCGCACGCCTGCCCCGATGCCTGCGGCGCTTCGCACAGCAGCGACCGCGCAAGATTCATGGCCAGCGCGCGCTTGCCAATGCCGCGCGGGCCGTCGAGCAGCAGCGCATGCGGCCACGTGGCGCGCCCCGCCAGTTGCGCGCGCGCGAACTCCGTTTGCCATGGCAGCAGTGCAGGCCACGGCGGGCTTGCGGCAGGGTCGACGACCGGCTCGCTCATCCGTTCAGCAGCAGCACGAGCTGCGCCCGCACCTGCTCGCGCGGCTGCGCCGAGTCGATGATGCGGAACCGGGAAGGCTCCGCCGCGGCGCGCGCCAGGTAGGCGCCGCGCACGCGCAGGAAGAAATCCTCGCGCTCCACTTCGAACTTGTCGAGCTCGCGCCCTTCGGCCAACGCGCGCTCGAGCCGTTCGCGCGACACCGCGGGCGGCACGTCGAACAGGATGGTGAGGTCCGGCCGGCAATCGTCGTGCACGAAGCGCTCGAGCTCGGCAATGCGCGCCGCATCCACCCCATGACCGGCGCCCTGATACGCGTACGTGGCATCGCTGAAACGGTCGCACAGCACCCAGTCGCCGCGCGCCAACGCCGGCCGGATCACCTGCGCCACGTGTTCGCTGCGCGCCGCGAACATCAGCAGCGTCTCGGCCTCGTGCGTCATCGGCGTGTGCAGCAGCAGTTCGCGCAGCTGTTCGCCGATCCGCGTGCCGCCAGGTTCGCGCGTGGTGACCACGCGATGGCCAAGCGCGACGATGGCAGCCGCCAGCGCCTCGACGTGCGAGCTCTTGCCGGCGCCATCGACGCCCTCGAGCGTGATGAAGCGGCCGCGGGGAGCATTCACTTGGGGACTCTCGTTGAAGTCGGCAGGCGCACCCTAGCGCCCGCCCTTCTGGAATTTTGACACGGCCCGGTTGTGATCGGCGAGATTGGTCGAGAATTGCGAACTGCCATCGCCGCGCGCCACGAAATACAGGAACTCGGTGGCCGGCGGATTGACGACGGCGTCGAGCGAGGCCTGCGACGGCATGGCGATCGGCGTGGGCGGCAGGCCGTCGCGCGTGTAGGTGTTCCACGGCGTATCGGTCTCGAGGTCGCGCTTGCGCAGGTTGCCGTCGAAGCGCTCGCCCATGCCGTAGATCACGGTGGGATCGGTCTGCAGCCGCATGCCCTTGCGCAGGCGGTTGACGAAGACCGACGCAATCAGCGGCCGGTCGGCAGCGCGTCCGGTCTCCTTCTCGACGATCGAGGCCAGGACCAGCACCTCCGCGGGCGACTTGAGCGGTACGTCCGCGGCCCGGCGCGCCCAGGCGTCGGCCAGGCGCGCCTGATGCGCGTGCAGGGCCCGCTTCAGCACGGCCACGTCGGCATTGCCCGGCGCGAAGAAATAGGTATCGGGGTGGAACGCGCCTTCCGGCGACGTGCCGGGCGCGCCGAGCTTCGCCATCAGCTCGGCGTCGTTCAGGTCGAGCACGGTGTTGCGCAATGACCTACTGGCCCGCATGGCCTTGCGCACTTCCGCAAAGGTCGCCCCTTCGACGATCACGAATGCGCTTTGCGTCACGTCGCCCTCGGTCAGCGTCGACAGGAGCTGGGGCAACGTGATGCCGGTTTCGATTTCGTAGCTCCCCGCCTTGATGGCCCGGTCCTGACCCTTCCACCGCGCCAGCAACCGCAGCGCCCACGGCTGCGGCAGCACGCCGGCCGTCCCGAGATCCCGCGCCACCGATCCCAGCGACGCGCCGGCGCGCACCTCGAACTCGAACGGCGACTGGGGCAGCGGCAGCGGTCGCGTGAGGAGGCTCCAGCCGACGACAACCGTGGCCGCGGCGACAAGCGCAAGCAGCACGAGGGCGAAGCGGAGGACGCGGGCGAGGGACATGGTGGCTGGAGCGCGCCGGCGCCGTCACCCGGCCGCACGCAGCGGCGCATTATAATCGGCCCATGCCCATCGCCCGCCGAACCTTCCCGTCGCGTCGCCCCTGGCCTCGCGGCTTCACGCTGATCGAGATCATGGTGGTGATCGTGATTCTCGGCGTCCTCGCGGCGCTGGTGGTGCCGCGCGTGCTCGAGCGCCCCGACGAGGCGCGCGCGATCGCCGCGAAGAGCGACATCGCGACGATCATGCAGGCCCTGAAGCTCTACCGCCTCGACAACCAGCGCTATCCCACCGCGGAGCAGGGATTGCAGTCGCTGACGGTCAAGCCCGAACAGCCCCCCGCGCCGCCCAACTGGAAGCCCGGTGGGTATCTCGAGCGGCTGCCGAAGGATGCGTGGGGCCGGCCGTTCGTGTACGTGATCCCCGGCGTACGCGGCGAAATCGAGGTGTTCAGTTTCGGCGCCGATGGCCAGCCGGGTGGGTCCGGGATCGACGCCGACATCGGCTCATGGGATCTCTAGCGTCGTCGAAGGCCCGGCGACCCAGTCCCTCGGCGGCCGGCGTTGCCGGTTTCACGCTGATTGAAATCCTGGTGGTGATCGTCGTGCTCGGCATTGCCGCGGTTGCGGCAAGCATTGCCTATTCCGGGGACGATGCGGGCGTCGCCACGCGCGAGGCGCGCCGCTTTGCGGGGGCGATCGAACACGCCGCGGCGCGGGCGCAGGTGCGCGCCGAAACGCTGGGCGTCTCGGCCGAATCCACGGGCTGGCGCTTCTGGCGCCGCGACCCCGAGCGCGGCACCTGGCAACCGCTGGCGGACGACGATGTGCTGGCCCCGCGCACGCTGCCGGCGGCCATGCAATTGCGCGCCGCCACCTTCGCCGGCGCGCCGGTGGCCGCCGACGCGATCCTGCCGTTGCGCCCCACCGGCCGCAACGACCCGTTTGCATTCACGCTCGCCGCATCGACCGTCACGTTCGACGTTGCCGCCGATCCGCTCAATCGTGTCGCGCTGACCCGTTTGCCGGGCGTGCCGGCGCCATGATCCGCAGCCGCGGCTTCACGCTGGTCGAGATTCTCGTGGCGCTGGCCATCGTCGCCGTGGCACTGGCGGCGGGGATGCGCGCGCTGGCGCAGGGTGCGGACAACGCGTCGGCGCTCAAGGCGCGCACCCTCGCGTTGTGGGTCGCGCAAAATCAGCTTGCCGCGGCACAGCTGGCGGTGCCCTGGCCGGCGCTGGGCAATACCACCGGCGCGGCCGAGCAGGCCGGCACGGCGTTCGCCTGGCGTGCGGCCATCGGCAACACGCCGAATCCCGCCTTCCGCCGCATCGAGATCACCGTGGCGGATCCGCAGGCGCCCGACTATGTGCTGGCGCGCCTGATCGGATTTCTCGGCTCGCCGGAGCCTCTGCCGTGACCGCGCGCACTGTGCGCGGCTTCACGCTGGTCGAGGCGCTGCTGGCGCTCGCCATCTTTGCCACCATCGCGGTCCTCGCGTATCGCGCCACCGCCGCGCTCACCGACGGCGAATCGCGTCTGTCGGCCGAAGCGCAACGCTGGCGCACGCTCGAATCGTTCTTCGTGCGCTTCGAAGCGGATATCCGGCAGGCGGTGCCCCGCAGCGTACGGGTGGGCGGCGCGCGCGAAGCGCCTTGGGTGGGCAGCCTCGGCCCGGGCCGCCAGAGTACGGTGAGCTTCAGCCGCGCCGGTGCCGAGTTCAGCGTCGAGCCCGGACTTGCGGGCCAGCGCGTGGGCTATCGGTGGCGCGATGGCACGGTGGAGATCGCCTATTGGCCGCATCTGGACCGGCCCGACGGCGCGGTTCCCGCCGTGTTCCCGCTGGTCCCGGACGTGACGCAATTCGAGCTTGCCTACCTCGCCCGCGACGGCGCGTGGCGTGAACGGTGGCCCGGCAGCACCGATGCCGACCTGCCGCGCGCCGTGCGCATGACGTTGGTGCTGGCCGACGGGGTGCGCGTGGACCGCGCCTTCGTGCTGCGATGAAACAACACGCGCGCGGCGCCGCGCTGCTGATGGCCATGCTGATCGCCGCGCTGGCGGCGACGGTGGCGGTGGCGCTGGCGGCGGACCAGCAGCGCTGGCTGGCGGACGTCACCCATCGCCGCGACCAGGTGCAGGCGCAATCGCTGGCCCTGGCCGGCGTGCAGTGGGCGCGGCAGATCCTGCGCGAAGATGCGCGCGGCTCGTCGCTGGATCACCTGGGCGAGCCGTGGGCGTTCCCGCTGCCGGCCACGCCGATTGCCAACGGCTCCATCCAGGGCCGCATCGAGGATGCGCAGGCACGCTTCAATCTCAACATGCTGGCCCGCGACGACCCCACCGGCCTCGTCGAACGGGCGCGGCTCGCGCGGCTCTTTGCCAGCCGGGGCGTGCCGCCGGCATTGCTAGGCGCCATCGCCGACTGGGTGGATGTTGACTCAACACCCCGCGCCGACGGCGGCGAAGACGACGCCTACGCGCAGACCGCGCCGGCGTCGCTCGCGGCCAACGCGCCGCTTATCCGCACCGCCGAGATCACCGCCGTGCGCGGCGTGAACGCGCGCGCGTTCGCGGCGGTGGCGCCTTACGTGATTGCGCTGCCCACGACCACGGCGCTCAACGTCAACACGGCGGCTGCCGAAGTGCTGACCGCCGCCCTGCCCGAACTGCGTGGCGACGCGCTGGCCGGACTGCTCGCGGACCGGGCGCGCGCGCCGTACACGAGCATCGCCGACTTCCGGTCACGGCTGCCGCGCGGCGCGACCCTCGCCGATGAAGCATCGTTCGGCGTGACCAGCGGCTACTTCCTGGTGACGGTCAACTCGCGACAGGGCGATGCCGTCGCCCAGGCGCGCGCGCTGCTGAAGCGCGAGGCCCGCGACTACCCCGTCGTCGTCTGGCAAACCCTCGAGTAACGGCCCGCGGTTACACTACGCGCGCCTCTACTTTCACGGCCCACCATGTCCGTTCTCCGCGTTGTGCTCGAAGATGCGCCGCTCGCCGCTCGCGCCGACGCGTGGGCGCTGTTCGACGCGCAGGGCCATCGGCTGCAGTCCGGCCACGGCGTGCCCGCGTCGTGGCCCGACGCGAAACGCCGCGAGGCTGTGTTGGCCGCATCGCAGGTGCGCGTGACCTCGCTGGCCCTGCCGCCGATGCCGGCGGACCGCTTGGCCAGCGCCGCCGCGTTTGCACTCGAGGATTCGTTCGCGCGACCGGCGAGCGAGCACTGCATGCACGCGTCGCCACGCAATGCGCACGGCCGCGTGGTGGTCACGGTGACCGCGCGGGCGCTGGTGGACACGCTGGCGCGCGACTTTGCGCGCGTGGTGGCCGAGCCGGCGCTGGCACCGCTGCCGGCATCCGGACACTGGCTGTGGCTGCCGTCGGCCGCACGCGACAGCTTCATCCGCCAGCCCGATGGCGCCGCGTTCGTGGTGTCGCACCCGCGCGACGGCATGGCGTTGCCGGCCGAACTGGTGCTGGCGTTGACGCAACGCGGTGCGGGTGTCGCCCCACCCAAGGCTGTGGAGGTGGCGTTTGCCGTGACCGATGCGCAGCTTGAAGCATGGTCCGCCGCGACGCGCGTGCCGTTCCGGCGCACCGAGCCATGGCGCTGGGACCGCGACGGCGCGCTGTTCGACGCGCTTCCCGATCTTGGCCCGCGCGTCGGTGACGCCGGCGCGGATCGCGCCGCGGCGGGCACGGGACGCACGCTGCGCTGGGCGGGCGCCATCGCGGGCGCCGCGCTGCTCGGTGCCGTGCTGGCCACCATCGTGCAATGGTCGTGGCTGCGCCTCGACGCCTGGCGCACCACGCGCGCCATCGTCGCCACCGCCGTCGATGCCGGCGTGGCGGATGCGGGCGATGCCGATGCCGCCGCCGCCGCGCTGACCCGCCGCTGGAGCGACGTCCGCCATCGCGCCGCGCAGGCCGTCCCCGGCGACGCGTTGCCGCTGCTGGCGCGCGTGGCGCCCGCGCTGGGCGCGCTTCCGAAAGGCGCCTTGAAGAGCGCAACGTTCGGCCCGGGCCAGTGGACCTTCGATCTCGCGGTATTGGATCCCGCAGCGCTCGCGACCTTCGAGGCGCAGCTGGCCAACGCCGGCCTGCGCTCGCTGGCCGCCACCAATGCCAGCGGCACGCGCCTGCGCGCCACGCTGGCGCCGGGGCTCGAGCGGCCATGATGACCACCTTCCTGCAGCGCTACATGCCCGGACTCGCGCGCGGGTGGGAGCGGGCGTCGCTCCGCGAGCGCACGCTGCTGGCCGCGGCGGCGCTCGTGGTCGTGGCCGCGCTGGGCTGGACGCTGGTGTGGCAGCCGATGACGGCCGACATCGCGCGTCTGCAGCGCGACAACGCGCGCGACCACGCGGTGCTGGCCGCCGCACGCGCGCAGGCCGCCGACCTGGCCGCACTGGCGCGCGATGCCAAGCCCGCACCCGGGGCCGATCCGCGAGCGGCGGTGGAGCGTGTCATCGCCGAGCGCGGCTTGCGCCCTGCGGTAGCGTCCATCGACGTCCAGGACGGGCGCGTGCGCGTGCTCTTCACCAGCGTGCGCTTCGACGCGCTGGCGGCCGTCCTCGACGCACTCGCGCGCGCCGACGGCATCCGTCTTGCCGATGCGGTGCTGACCACCCGCGTCGAGCCCGGCACCATCCGCGCCGAACTCACATTCGTGCGCGGCTAGGCCTCTGCGGCGATGAGAAGCGGCAGCATCATCGTGGCGGCCGTGCTGCTGCTGCTCGCGGCATTGCTCGCGCTGGCGCCGGCAACACTGGTGGATGGCCGCCTCGCCTCTGCCACCGACGGCCGTCTGCGCATGGCCGCCGCCACCGGCACCATCTGGTCCGGCACTGGCGCCCTCACCGACGCCGCCAACACGTGGCAACTGCCGCTGGCGTGGACGGTCGCGCCCGCGGCGCTGGCGCGCGGCACGCTCGACGTGACGCTGGCGCCGGTGCGCAACGCCACGCAGCCGCAAGGCACGATCACTATCGGCAGCGCCGGGATGTCGCTGGCCAACCTGCGCGCCACCGCGCCCGCGCAGGCACTGGCCGCCTGGCTGCCAATGCGCGACGCGCCGGCGCTCGGCGGCGAGATCGGCATCGACGCCGCCGCATTCGCATGGTCCGGCGCAGCCGGCCAGGG
>JANNYI010000319.1:0-1714 GCA_031410015.1 Betaproteobacteria bacterium
CCGCGAGGCTGAAGCCTCGCCTACAGATACGGATGCAAGCTCCAACGGTCAGCCCTGCCCACAACCCTATCGCCCCGTCTTCGTCACGTTCCAGAACACGGGCACTGGCGCAGTCACGTAACCGTCCACATTCTTGCGCGACGCGCCCGGCTGATACCACTGGCCGAGCGGCACGTGCGTCGGGTATTGCGCCAGGCGCACCTGTACGGCCTCGGCGATGGCCTTGTGCCTGCCCGGATCGGTCTCGCGCGCATAGTCGTCGCGCAGCTTTTCCATCTCGGCGTCGCAGGGCCAGCCGAACAGCGCCTTGTCGCAACTCGAATTGAGGAACGCGGTCGAGACGGGATTGAGGATATCGGCCGACACCCACGACGTGAGGAACGCATGCCAGCCGCCTTGCGCGGGCGCGTCCTTCTTCGCGCGCCGTGCCACCACCGACTGCCAGTCCATCGACTGCATGTCGACCTTGAAGCCGGCCTTCTCCATCAATTGCTTGGCCACCGGCGCGAGGTTGGTCAGCACCTGCAGGTCGGTGGAGTGCATCAGCACGATCGGCGTGCCGTCGTAGCCCGCCTCCTTCAGCAACGCCTGCGCCCTGGTGAAATTCGATTCGAGCAGGCCATCCATGCCCTTGGTGGTTTCGAGCGGCGTGCCGCAGACGAACAGCGCCTTGCACGGCTTGTAGTATTGCTTGTCGCCGATCGTGGCCTGCAGGAAGTCTTCCTGGTTGAAGGCATAGAGCAGCGCCTGCCGCACCTTGACGTTGTCGAAGGGCTTGGCCAGCGTGTTGAAGCGGAACGCGTACTGGTTGCCCAGCGGATTCCAGTCCACCAGCTTGATGTTGCCATCCTTGCGCAGCAGCGGCAGGAGGTCGTGCGCGGGCGCCTCGATGTAGTCGACCTCGCCGGCGAGAAGCGCGTTGGCCGCCGTCTGCTGGTCGGCGATGGCCTTCCACTCGACGCGATCGACCTTGACCACCTTGCCCCCGGCGAGACCCGACGCGGGTTCCGCGCGCGGCTTGTACTTGTCCCACTTCACGTACACCGACTTGTCGCCGGGCTTCCACTCGTCGCGCTTGAACACGAACGGGCCGGAACCGGTGAAGTCCGAGATCTGCTCGTTGGGGTTCGTGTCGGCCACGCGCTTCGGCATCATGAACGGCACGGCGGAGGACGGCTTGCCCAGCCCGGTCAGCACGAGGCCCGTGGGTGCGTTGAGACTGATCCGGAACGTCTTGTCGTTGACGACCGTGATGTCCTTCACGAAGGACATCATCTTCTGGCCCATTGCATCCTTGGCGCCCCAGCGCTTGATCGAGGCCACGCAATCCTCGGCCGTGACCGGCTTGCCGTCGTGCCACAGCAGGCCGTCGCGCAAGGTCATCGTGTACGTGAGCTTGTCGGCGGACAGATCGTACTTGTCCACCATCTGCGGCTTGATCTGTCCGCTGGCGTCGGTGGCGAACAGCGTGTCGTAGACCATGTAGCCATGGTTGCGCACGATGTACGCCGTGGTCCAGATCGGGTCGAGGATCTTCAGGTCCGAGTGCATCACCACGTTGAGCGTGGTCTGCGCCGCGGCGGGGGTGGCGGCGGCAACGAGCGATGCTGCGCACAGTGCCAGCGCGAGTGGACGAAGGGGGCGGAACAGGGCCATGGTGATCTCCGGGTGGATCAGGGCGGACGCGCGGCGCCATTGCGCCGCCGGTTCCGCA
>JANNYI010000320.1:0-1424 GCA_031410015.1 Betaproteobacteria bacterium
CCGGTTCGTTTCCAGCCCCAGGAAAGGCGCCACGGGCTTGATGCGCATCGCTTCGTCGACCGCCGCCTCGAGGTAGGCAAACCGGTCCAGCGCGCCGAACTCGCGCAGCACGGGGCCGCCGCCCAGGACCGCGTCCGCCTCGGCCGCAATGAGCGCCGCGACGCGCGCGTCGCGCGCGACGAAATTCATCAGCCAGGCGATGGTGTTCGAGGTGGTGTCCTCCCCTGCGAACACCATGGTCACGGCGTTGCCGATGACGTGCGCATCGGTGAACCCCGAGTCCGGCTCGTCGCGCGCGGCGACAAAGGCCTCCAGCAGGTTGGTGGGCTTCACGCGCAGCGCGGGGTTGGCCTCCATGCGCGCCCTCGTTTGCGCGACGAACCCCGTCACCGATGCCTGGATGCGGGCCGAGGCGGCGTCGGCCTCATGGTCCACGGGCAGCTTGAAATAGCGCCAGTACGCGACAGGCGACGTGAGGCGGCGCGCCACGCGGTGGAAGATCCGCTCGATGTCGCGCTGCAGAGGATTGGCGTCGTGCTCCAGCGTGTTGATGTCCTGGCCCATGGCCACCGCGATGGTGACGTCCAGCGTCCAGGCCTTGAGGTCGCGCAGCAAATCGACCCTGCGGCCGGCCGCCGCGGCCGTCTGCCAGCGCTGCAGCAGGCGCTCGGTGAGCACGACCAGCGTCGGGAAGAAATTGCGGATCACTTCGGGCGTCAGCGCGCGCATCACGAGTTTGCGCTGGCGCTTCCAGTCCTCGCCTTCGGCGTTGAATACGCCCGTGGACCCGAGCTCCTCGAACGCGCGGGCCGAGCGGAAGGTGCGGCGCAGTGCGTCCGGCCTGTCGCGCAGCAGCACGACGATGATGGCCGGATCGGACACCACCATCAGGTGGCGCGGGCCGGCCTGGAACCGGTACATCGGCCCGAGTTCGCGCGCCCAGTCCTCGAGCGTGACGTGGAACTGCATCGAGTCGATCTGGAAGAGGTTGCCCACACCGGGCCACCCCCTGGGCGACGGCAGGTCGGCGAACTTTCGCTTATGTGCCGGCTCCTGCAAAACGGCGCTCATCGGCCCTCCCCGGCCCGGATCATGTCGGCCGCCTTCTCCGCGATCATGATCGCCGGCGCGTTGGTGTTGCCGCCGATCAGCGTGGGCATGACCGAGCAATCCACGACGCGCAGGGCCTCGACGCCACGGACGCGCAGCTGCGGGTCGAGCACGGAGCCCGCGTCGCTGCCCATGCGGCAGGTCCCCACCGGGTGGTAGATGGTGTCGGCGCGCATGCGGATCGCCTGCTCGATCTCGGAGTCCGTTTCGGCCCGCGCCTCGTCGGCGTAGAGGGGCCTCGGGCCGAACGGGGCGAACTGCGGCGCATCGAGGATGCGGCGTGCCAGCCTGAAACCGCGCACCATGCCGGCGAG
>JANNYI010000321.1:0-13691 GCA_031410015.1 Betaproteobacteria bacterium
CCCACCGACGACCCCACCGGTCCGCTGGTGCTGGGCGACGAGTTCACCCCCGACGGCTGCCGCCTGTGGGACACGCGCACCGGTGAGAAACTCGACAAGGACCGCTTCCGCCGCGACCTTGGGGATGTGATCGAGCATTACCGCGAGGTGGGCACGCGGATCGGCGTGCCGATGTAATCCCCGATCCGGGTACGCGATCCTGTACGCGATCCTGTACGCGATTTAGTAGGCGATCCTGTAAGCGATCCTGTACGCGATTTTGTAGGCGAGGCTTCAGCCTCGCTGTTTCGGCGTGACGATTAATCTGCGAGGCTGAAGCCTCGCCTACAGACCAAGTTCGGCGTGACGATATCCCCGCGAGGCTGAAGCCTCGCCTACAGCGATTCGTTAAAGGCCCAGCACCGTGGCGGAGAGCCCCGGTTCGCCCGTGGTCCAGATCTGTTCGAAGCGCCCCACCAGCGGCCGCGCCATCGCCGGCTGCTCGATCGCAAACGACGCGCGCGGCTGGTCGATGTGAAAGCGATGCAGGAAATGCCTGCCATCGGCGATCAGCAACGGATCCATCGCATTGCGCGCCTCCGGCCCCGTCTTGTACACCGTGATTGCATGCGCATGGTTCTGCAGCAGCCGCTGCAGGCGCGGGCACGCACTCTCGAGGTAGCGCGGGTCGTGCACGATGAGATCGATGCGCGACGCGGGAAGGCGCCGCAGGAACGCGCGCAGGTTGTCCGCGCGCGTCACCGTGTTCCAGCCGCACTGGGACAGGTCGATGTCGAAGATCTGCAGCCGCAATTGCGCCAGGCCGATCAATTCGTCGATGGCGGCGGTTTGCGCGGCGACCGTGTCGACGATCACCTCGCTCGGTTCGCGGGGCAACGTGGGTTCAGTGGGTGTGGACGTATCCATCGCAAAGGGCCTGGTGGAGAAGGGCGCGTGCCTCAGCCGACAGCCGCGTGGATTGCGCGGCAGTCAACGCACGCAGGTTGGCAAGCTGCGTCAGCGCGTCCCGGCTGCCGCCGGGCCACGGATATGCAGTGCCGTTGAGATAGACCGCCTCGTCGTCGTAGAGCCACTGCGTGCGGCGATCCAGATGCACGCCGTACTTGCGCAACGCCACATCGAAACGGGCACGTGACACTGGCGCGGCGGGCGGCGCGAACACGACGTGTCCTTTGGGTTCGGACAGCATCGTTCCGAGGAAACGTGCCACCGTCGCGCGATTCCAGCGCGCGCGATCGAGCGCCGCGGCCGCCTTCCTCACCATCGTCGCGTCGACGCGCGCGGGTTCGCGCGTGGGCCGGACATCGGGATCCTCGTAGCGTCCCGGAACCTCGACGTGATCGCGGATCCAGTCGAAGAACGACTCGGCCAATTCCTGGTGCGACGCGGCGCGAAAGCCGATCGAGTAGGTGGTGCAGGCGTCCACCGCGATCCCGTCGTGCGCATAGGCGGGCGGCAGGTACAGCATGTCGCCGGGGGCGAGGATGGCGTCGTGTTCGGGCACGAAGCGGCGCAGGATCTTCACCGGCAGCCCCGGCCGCAATGCCAGGTCATCCTGCCGGCCATAGCGCCAGCGCCGCCGGCCGAAACCCTGCAGCAGGAACACGTCGTAGGAATCGAAATGCGGGCCGACGCCGCCACCGGGCGCGGCGTAGCTGACCATCAGGTCATCCAGCCGCGCAAAGGGCAGGAAGGCAAAACGCCGCAGCAACGCATCGGCGGCATCGCTCTCGAGGTTGGCACCCTGCACCAGCAGCGTCCAATCGGTGGCCGGCAATGTACGCAATACCCGCGCGGGAAACGGGCCATGCTCGAGGTTCCATGTGCGGCCGCTCTTCACCAGCAGTCGCGCCTCGACGTCGTCCCGCGCCGCCAGCGCAAACAACTGCGCCCGGGTGTGCAGGCCGCTGAAATCCGGCACGGCACCGCGCACGAGCAAGGCGTCCTTTTGCCAGTACCGGCGCAGGAACGCGGCGGGCGTATGGCCGCCGAGCAACGGGAGGCGCGGGGAGGGCGGACGGGGCATCATCGCAAGCCTACCATCGCCGCCGCCCGCGCCGGGCGGCGGGACGCGTACAATGCGCCCGTTTGCCCACGCCGCCATGACGGTGGCCATCCCTCCAGCCCGAGCCCCCGATGAACATCATTGCCAACTCCGTCGTCACCCTGACCTTCAAGCTTTTCGATGCCAGCAACCAGCTGCTCGAGGAGGCCCCGGAACCGCTGACCTATCTGCATGGCGGCCATTCCGGCATCTTCCCGAAAATCGAGGAAGCGCTCAACGCCAAGAAGACCGGCGACTCGATCTCCGTCACGCTCGAGCCCGAGGATGCCTTCGGCGAGTACGACCCCAAGCTGATCCGGATGGAGCAGGTCACCGACCTGCCGCCGGACATCTCCGTGGGCGGCTACCTCGTTGCCGAGCAGGATGGGCAGGAGGTGGTCTGGCGCGTCACCGGCATCGCCGACGGCCAGGCCGTCCTCGATGGCAACCACGAGCTGGCCGGCCAGCGGCTGCGCTTCGACGGCACGGTGCTGGAAGTGCGCGCCGCGACCAAGGATGAGCTCGCGCACGGGCACGCGCACGGCGCCGGCGGCCATCACCACCACTGACCCGGTGTCATTCCGCCGCGAGGCGCTGCAACGCATAGAGGGCGTCGAGCGCTTCGCGCGGCGATAGCGCGTCCGGATCCAGCGCCCGCAGCCGGTCGAGCACGGCCGCGGCCTGCGGGTCGGTGGTGGCCGCGACATCCGCGGGCAGGCCGCCGCTGAACAGGTCGCCCTGCCCATCGTCGCGCGCGGCGTGCTGCTCGAGCCGCGCCAGGTAGTTGCGCGCCTGCCGCACGGTGTCCGGCGGCACGCCGGCCAGTTGCGCCACCTGCAGGCCGTAGCTGCGGCTGGCCGGACCTTCCTCCACCGCGTGCAGGAACACGATGCCGTTGCGGTGCTCGGCGGCATCGAAGTGCACGTTGGCGCAGCCTTCCATTTCGGAGGCCAGCGCGGTCAGCTCGAAGTAATGCGTGGCGAAGAGCGCCAGGCAGCGATTGCGCTCCGCCAGCCGGTGCGCGATCGCCCACGCCAGCGCCAGGCCGTCGTACGTCGAGGTGCCCCGGCCGATCTCGTCGACCAGCACCAGGCTTTGCGGGGTCGCGCGATTGAGGATGTACGCGGCTTCCGTCATTTCCACCATGAATGTGGACCGGCCGCCCGCCAGATCGTCGGCGGCGCCGATGCGCGTGAAGATGGCGTCCAGCGGTCCGATCTGCGCGCTCTGCGCAGGAACGTACATGCCGCAGCAGGCCAGCAGCGCCACCACGGCAGTCTGCCGCATGTAGGTGGACTTGCCGCCCATGTTGGGGCCGGTGACCAGCAGCAACCGCCGGTCGGCGCGCAGCGTGACGTCGTTGGGAATGTAGGCGTCGACCATGCGCTCGACCACCGGATGCCGGCCGCCGCGAATCACGATGCCCGGGGTTGCCGTCAGTTCCGGCCGGCAGAAATCCAGTGCGCGCGCGCGTCCGGCCAGCGTGCCCAGCACGTCGAGCCGGGCCAGCGCGGCGGCTGCGCGTTGCAGTTCGGTGATCGCGTCGCGCAACGCATCCAGCACCCCTTCGTAGAGAAGCTTCTCGCGGTTCTGCGCGCGTTCCTGCGCCGACAGCGCACGATCCTCGAAGGTCTTCAACTCCGGCGTGATGTAGCGCTCGGCGTTCTTCAGCGTCTGCCGGCGGCGATAGTCGTCGGGAATTTTCTCGACATTGGCGTTGCTGACCTCGATGTAGAAGCCGTGCACGCGGTTGTACTCGACCTTGAGGGTGGCGATGCCGGTGCGCGCGCGCTCGCGCGCCTCGAGCGCCACCAGGAACGTGCCGCAGTCGGTGTCGATGGCCCGCAATTCGTCCAGCTCGGTGTCGTAGCCCGTGGCGATCACGCCGCCGTCGCGCAGTTGCGTCGCCGGCTCGGGTGCGATGGCGCGGGCCAGCAGTGCGGCCCATTGCGCGTCTACCGTCAGGTCTCGTTGCGCGGCGTTGACCAGTGCAACCGCAAACGGTGTTGCGGCCGCCGCGATTGCCGGCAGCAGGGCCAGTGTGTCGCGCAGCCCGGACAGGTCGCGCGGTCGCGCGGTGCGCAGCGCCACTCGGCCGGCGATGCGCTCGATGTCCACCGTGCGCTTCAGCAACGCCGCCAATTCCTGCGCCATGGCCGGCGCGTCCAGCCACGCCGCGATGGCATCGAGGCGCGCGGCGGCCGCCGCCTGGTCGCGCAGCGGCTGCAGCAGCCATTGGCGCAGCAGGCGGCTGCCCGCGGCGCTGGTGCATTGATCGAGCAGCGACAGCAGCGTGGGCGCGGCATCCCCCGCCAACGTGGCGGTGATCTCGAGGTTGCGGCGGGTAGCGGGATCGAGCGCGACGAACGTGTCCGCGTGCTCGACTGTGATCGTGCGCACGTGCGTCAACGCCGCCTGCTGCGTCGCGCCCGCATAGTGCAGCAGCGCACCCGCGGCACCCACCGCCAGCGGCGCATCGGCGGCACCGAAGCCAGCGAGGTCATGGGTGCCGAGTTGCGCGGTCAGCGCGCGCGTGGCGGCATCGTGGTCGAACTGCCAGGGCGGCAGCGTGCGCACCGGTGGCGGCGCGCCGCGCAGCTCGGGCGGTGTGACGCCATCCGGCACCAGCAGTTCGGCCGCGCCGATGCGCTCCAGCACGCCCGCCGCATCGGCCAGCGGCACGTCGGTCAGCGTGAGCGCGCCCGCCGCAAGATTGAGCCACGCGATGCCCGCGCGCTTGCCAGTGGTCACCCACGCGGCCAGCAGGCAATCGCGCTTGGCCTCGAGCAGGTTGGCGTCGGTGACGGTGCCCGGCGTGACGATCCGCGCCACCTTGCGCTCCACCGGCCCCTTGCTGGTGGCGGGATCGCCGAATTGCTCGACGATCACCACCGACTCGCCCTGCTGCATCAGCTTGGCGAGATAAGGCTCGAGCGCGTGGTGGGGCACGCCCGCCATCGGGATCGGCGCGCCCGCCGATTGGCCCCGCGCCGTCAACGTGATGTCGAGCGCGCGCGCGGCGTGCTCCGCGTCGCCGAAGAAGAGCTCGTAGAAATCCCCCATCCGGTAGAAAACGAGCTTGTCCGGGTGCTCCGCCTTGACGCGCAGGTACTGCTGCATCATGGGGGTATGCGCGGCAATGGCGGCAGCGGCAGAAGGGGCACTCACCCGCGCATTTTACGGGAGTGCGGCGAGACTCTCCGCCCGGTCTGGCTATTCGGGCGGCACGATGCGTCCGGCCACGCGAAACCGGCCATCGGCGTCGAATGATCCGATGACCGCCTCACCGGTGCCTGGGTTGACTCCGGTGAACGCGGCGATGGTTGCGCCATGGGTCACCAGGATCAGGTTGCCGCCCGCCGGCGGCGTGCGCGCCAGCGCCTGGAACTGCGCCTGCTGCCGCACCGTGTTCTCGCCGTGGGTGAAGAGGTTGCCGAGCATCGGGTCGGCGCGAGCTTGCCCGAAGGCAATGCGGGCGGTGTCGAGGCAACGGCACCACGGGCTGGACAGCACCTGTCCCACCGGGATGCGCTGCGCACGAAAGGCTGCGCCCAGCCGCCTGGCCTCCTCCCGTCCCGCTGCGGACAGATTGCGCTGGGTCCGGCAATCGTCGAGCCTGAATCCTGCGGGATCGCCCACACCCGGATCGGTGACGGCATGGCGGATGAGGACGATTTGGCCGCCGTCCCGGAGCAGCGCCCACATGGCGGGGTCGGCCGCCGCCGGAGTCGCGCCAAGCAGGAGCAGGGGAAGGAGGATGCGCCACATATACTCAAGCGTACACAGGCAGCGCGACCCGCACCATGCGTCAAAACGCGCCTCCGGCTTCCGGCGGCGCACTCGATCTGCGTGCCCGATGAGTGCGACAATCGGCAATCGATTTTTCCCGACCCGGAAGGGGCCGCCATGCACCGCGATGATCCCAAGACCCTGTCGCCGACTGCCGTCGGCACCCGCCACGCCGACCGCGTGATCCGCGCCCCGCGCGGGACGCAGCTTTCGGCCCGCAGCTGGCTGACCGAAGCGCCGCTGCGCATGCTGATGAACAACCTCGATCCCGAAGTTGCCGAGAACCCGAAGGCACTGGTGGTCTACGGCGGCATCGGCCGCGCGGCGCGCAACTGGGAATGCTTCGACGCGATCGTCGACGTGCTGCGGCGCCTGGGCGATGATGAAACGCTGCTGATCCAGTCCGGCAAGCCGGTGGGCGTGTTCAAGACGCACGCCGATGCGCCGCGCGTGCTGCTCGCCAATTCCAACCTCGTGCCCAAGTGGGCCACATGGGAATACTTCAACGAGCTCGACCGCAAGGGCCTCATGATGTACGGGCAGATGACCGCCGGCTCGTGGATCTACATCGGCAGCCAGGGCATCGTGCAGGGCACCTACGAAACCTTTGCGGAAGCCGGTCGCCAGCACTACGGCAACGACCTCGCCGACAAATGGATCCTGACGGCGGGGCTGGGCGGCATGGGCGGCGCGCAGCCGCTGGCGGCCACGATGGCGGGTGCCTCAATGCTGGCCATCGACTGCCAGCGCTCGCGCATCGAGATGCGCCTGGCCACGCGCTATCTCGACGAGGAGGCGCGCGATCTCGACGACGCGTTGGCGCGCATGGCCCGCGCCACCGCAGCGCGCAAACCCGTCAGCGTGGGTCTCGTCGGCAACGCCGCGCACATCCTGCCGGAACTCGTGCGGCGCGGTATCAAGCCGCACATGGTCACCGACCAGACGTCCGCGCACGATCTCATCAATGGTTACCTGCCGGCGGGATGGTCGGTGGAGCAATGGATCGCGGCACAACGCGATCCGTCGCAGCACGGGGCGCTGACGGCTGCCGCCAAGCAATCGATCAAGGCCCACGTCGAGGCGATGCTCGCGTTCCACGCGCAAGGCATTCCCACGTTCGACTACGGCAACAACATCCGGCAGGTAGCCTTCGACGAAGGCGTTGCCAATGCCTTCGACTTCCCCGGCTTCGTGCCGGCGTATATCCGCCCGCTGTTCTGCGAGGGCAAGGGTCCGTTCCGCTGGGTGGCGCTGTCCGGCGACCCGGAGGACATCCACAAGACCGACCGCAAGGTGAAGGAGCTCTTCCCCGACGACGCGCACCTGCATCGCTGGCTCGACATGGCGAGCGAGCGCATCGCGTTCCAGGGGCTGCCGGCGCGCATCTGCTGGCTGGGCCTGGGCGACCGGCATCGCGCGGGCCTCGCGTTTAACGCGATGGTGGCCAGCGGCGAATTGAAGGCGCCCATCGTGATCGGCCGCGATCACCTCGACACCGGCAGTGTCGCCAGTCCCAATCGCGAAACGGAATCGATGCTGGACGGGTCGGATGCGGTGTCGGATTGGCCGCTGCTCAATGCATTGCTCAACACCGCGGGTGGCGCGACGTGGGTGTCGCTGCATCATGGTGGCGGCGTGGGCATGGGCTATTCGCAGCACTCCGGCGTGGTGATCGTCTGCGACGGCACCGAGGCTGCGGCCAAGCGCATCGCGCGCGTGCTGTGGAACGATCCTGGCACCGGGGTGATGCGGCACGCGGATGCGGGGTATCCGTCGGCCATCGCGGTGGCCAAGGCCAAAGGGCTGGACATGCCGATGCTTTAGGCGCAATACATTACCGATGACGCCCAAGACGCATTACGCCAAGAGTGGCGACGTGCATATCGCCTACCAGGTGGTCGGGCAGGGGCCTTTCGACCTTGTGTACATCCCCGGCTGGGTCTCCCATGTCGAGTTGGCGTGGGAGGAGCCCAACCTGGCGCGGTTCCTCGCACGGCTCGCATCGTTCTCCCGGCTCATCGTCTTCGACAAGCGCGGCACCGGTCTTTCCGATCGGGTGCCCATCGACAAACTGCCTACGCTCGAGGAGCGGATGGACGACTTGACCGTCGTCATGGACGCCGTCGGTTCGAAGCGCGCCGCATTGTTCGGGTTTTCGGAAGGCGGCAATCTGGCCGCATTGTTCGCCGCCATGCATCCCGAGCGCACCCGGGCGCTGGTGCTTGCGCATACGTTTGCGTCGCGCATCTGGAGCCCCGAATACCCGTGGGCGCCAACGCCCGAACAGCGCGAGGAGGAGTACAGGCTGGTGGAGCGCGAGTGGGGCGAAATGATGGACCTGGCCCACTATGTCCCCAGCAAGACCCGTGACCTCGAACTCTCGAAGAGTCTGGCCACCTACTTTCGGCGCGCGGCCAGTCCCGGCGCGGCCGTGGCGCTGCTGCGAATGAACACCCAGGTCGACATCCGCAGCATCCTGCCGACCATCCGGGTGCCGACGCTGGTCATGCACCGCACCGGTGACCAGGACGTCAATGTGGCGGAGGGCCGCTACATTGCCGACCGCATTCCCGGCGCGCGTTTCATCGAGCTCGACGGCGACGACCATCTGCCATGGATCGGCGACCAGAGCCGCCTCCTCGACGAAATGCAGGAATTCTTGACCGGGGTGCGGCCCGCTCCCGAGTACGAACGCGTGCTGGCCACCGTGATGTTCACCGACATTGTCGGTTCGACCGAAGTGGCGTCACGCCTGGGCGATCGCGATTGGCGTGACCTGCTCGGGCGTCATCACGCCATTGCCCGCGCGGAAATCGCACGCTTTCGTGGTCGTGAAATCAACACCGCGGGCGATGGTTTCATTGCCACCTTCGACGGCCCGGCACGCGCGGTGCGTTGCGCCGGCGCGATGCGCGACGCATTGCATCCGCTCGGCATCGAAATCCGTGCCGGTGTTCATACCGGCGAGATCGAACTCGATGGCGACGATGTGGGGGGCATCGCAGTGCACATCTGCGCCCGCGTGGCCGCGGCGGCGGCCGCCGGTGAAACGCTGGTGTCGAGTACCGTGAAGGATCTTGTTTCCGGAGCGGGACTGGCGTTCACCGATCGCGGCTCGCACGCGCTGAAGGGTGTGCCCGGCGAGTGGCGGTTGTTCGCGGCGGCCTGAGCGCAATCCGCGTCGACGGCCCGCGCAATGCCCATCCGGGCATGGAGCGCCGTGCGCTACTTGCGCATCAGCGTGCTTTTCCCGAACATCGATTCGATCAGGTCGACTGCCACTTCCGCGGTGCGGTTGCGCACGTCGAACGCGGGATTCAACTCCATCAGGTCGAGTGAACCCAGTTGTCCCGTGTCCGCGATCATTTCCATGCAAAGCTGTGCCTCGCGGTAGGTAGGACCGCCCCGGACGGTGGTGCCCACGCCCGGCGCGATGTCGGGGTCGAGGAAGTCGACGTCGAAGCTGACGTGCAGGTGCGTGTTGGCGTCCATCGTGCCCAGCGCCAGCTGCATCGCCTCGCGCATGCCCATCTCGTCGATGTAGCGCATGTCGAAGACCTCGAGGTCGACGTCGTGCACCAGCCTTTTCTCGCCCTCGTCCACGCTGCGGATGCCGATCTGGCGTATCCATTTCGGATTGATCGCGGGGACAGTGCCGCCGATCTCGATCAGCGCGCGCGGACCGATGCCGCACAGGCAGGCCACCGGCATGCCGTGGATGTTGCCGCTGGGCGTCAGGACGTTGGTGTTGAAATCGGCATGCGCGTCGAGCCACAGGATGCGCAGTCGCCGTCCGATCTCGCGGCAATGGCGCGCCACCGCGCTGATTGAACCGATGGCAAGGCTGTGGTCGCCACCCAGCAGGATCGGCAGGTGGCCTTCGCGCAACTCGGCGTGCACCGCGGTGTGCACGGACTCGTTCCACGCCACGACCTGCGGCAGATGCCGGTAGCCGTCGACCGGCGGCAGCCACGGATTGCTGGGCCCGCTCAAATTGCCACGGTCGACCACCGTGAGGCCGTGGCCTTCGAGCGTCTTCTGGATGCCCGCCACCCGCAGCGCTTCGGGGCCCATGCTGGCACCGCGCGCGCCGGCACCGATGTCGGTCGGTGCGCCGATCAGGCTGATGTTCTTGCTCATGGTCAGGGCGTGCTCGCGTGTGACAACGCCGGCAGGCGCCGGCGTCGAAGGGAAAACTGGTCGGGGTGAGAGGATTTGAACCTCCGGCCTCTACGTCCCGAACGTAGCGCTCTACCAGGCTAAGCTACACCCCGATGGCTTCAAGCTGATTGCGAGCCTGCTGCCGTGCTGCAAGTGGTCCCGCAGTGCAGGCGGAAGACCCGTTCGCGGCGGGAGCGTGCCTCAGGGCACGCATCGCGAACGTCGCTGCGCAGGCGACTCTAGTACGTTCGCTGCGCCGCGAAGGAGGTCAATTCTAGCAGACTTTCGCGGTGCGCCGAAGGGGGCAGCGCCGTCAGGCATTCCTTCGCCCGGGCGATTTCCGCGCCCACACGCTCCCGCGCATAGGCCAGCGCGCCGGTGCTTTCGATGGCGGCCATCACGCCGGCAAAATCCGCGAGGCCGCCGCCGCTGACGGCGTGGCGGATCACGGCGGCGTCCGTGGCGCTGCCCCGCGCCAGCGCCCGGATCAGCGGCAGCGTCATCTTGCCTTCGGCGAGGTCGTCGCCCAGGTTCTTGCCGATGGCGTCAGCATCGCCGGAGTAGTCGAGCACGTCGTCGATCAGCTGGAAGGCCGTGCCGAGGTGCATGCCGTATCGGCCAAGCGCATCCTCGATCGCAGGGGACGCGCCCCCCAGGACCGCGCCAAGTCGCGCCGACGCCTCGAAAAGCTTGGCGGTCTTGCGCTGGATCACCTCGAAATAAGCCGCTTCGGTGAGGTCGGCGTCGCCGGCATTCATCAGTTGCAGCACTTCGCCCTCGGCGATGGCATTGGTGGCGTCCGCCAGGATCTGCAGCACCGGCATTCGCGCCAGCGCCACCATCAGCTGGAAGGCGCGTGAATACAGGAAATCGCCTACCAGCACCGACGCGGCGTTGCCGAATTCGGCGTTGGCGGTGGCATGGCCGCGGCGCATCGACGACTCGTCGACGACGTCATCGTGCAGCAGCGTGGCCGTGTGGATCATTTCCACGACGGCGGCCATCGTGTGGTGCTCCGTGCCGCGATAGCCGGCCGCGCCCGCCGTAAGCAGCAGCAGCGCCGGGCGCAGACGCTTGCCGCCGCCACCGATGATGTATTCCGCCACCTGCCGGATCAGCACGACATCCGAGCCGAGTGCGCCGCGCAGCACGCGATCCACGGCCTCCATGTCGGTGCCGATCACCGGTTTCAGGAAATCGACAGTCAAGGCAGGGGGCTCCGGAGGGGCTTGGGCAGGGGCATTGGGGAGGCGGCGGGTGCCGGACGAACCCAGTCGCGGGGCAGGGGCCGGGTCGCTACCAGCGATGGACGGACGGTCGTGCAGCCGGAATTCTACCGGATCGGAATCGGCCGTCAGGCTCGACCAAACCGCTTCCGGGGTCCGCGGCGATGAGCCGATGCCAGTTGCGGAGGTCGGCCGCAGGCGAGGCTTCAGCCCCGCTGGGCGCGGCGCGAGGCTGAAGCCTCGCCTACGGGGAAATGTGCAGGTGCCCGGGCGCAGGAGCCCCCCGCCGGGTGGCTTGGCTACGGTTTGACAGGTTTGCCCATTGGGCCTTATAATTCAAGGCTTTCCTTCGTTTGCCGCATGGGTCGCAAGACCGGTCCGGCAGACAGGAAACAGGCATCGCGCGGGGCTTTCGCACGGCATTCGTGCGAGCGGGTCATCAAGCGCGGTGCATAAGCACGATGCATAAGCAACGTCAACGATTGGAGTCTCTCATGTACGCGGTCATAAAAACCGGTGGCAAGCAATACAAGGTTGCCCTCGGTGAAAAACTCAAAGTAGAACAGATACCGGCGGACGTGGGCGCACAAGTGATTCTCGACCAGGTGTTGATGGTCGGCGAAGGTGAAAGTGTGCGTCTGGGTCAACCCACTGTCGAAGGTGCGACAGTGCAGGCAACCGTCGTCTCGCATGGTCGAGGCGTCAAGGTGAAAATTTTCAAGATGCGCCGCCGCAAGCACTACCAGAAGCACCAGGGGCATCGGCAGAATTACACCGAACTGAAGATCGACGCGATCGTCGGCTGACAGTCAACCAGGACACACGACCATGGCACATAAAAAAGCAGGCGGCAGTTCGCGCAACGGCCGCGACTCGCATTCGAAGCGGCTGGGCACCAAGGTATACGGCGGCGAAACCATCCGCGCCGGCGGCATCATCGTCCGCCAACGGGGCACGCTGATTCATCCGGGCCTCAACGTCGGCATTGGCAAGGATTTCACCCTGTTCGCGCTGGTGGACGGCAACGTCGCGTTCCAGACCAAGGGACCGAAGCAGAACAAGTACGCCTGTGTCGTGGAAGCGGCGCCGGCAGCAACGGCGGCCTGACGCATCGCGTCATCGCTTCCGCAAAAAAGCCCGGCGTGCCGGGCTTTTTTCATTGGGGCCGGCACTGCCAGAGTGCCCAGAAGGGGCTTCAGCCTCGCGGGTATATCGCCTCATCGACCCTGCGGGGAAAAACGGGGACAGACCACGGTTAATCGCGGCCACGCCGCTCGATTAAACGTGGTCTGTCCCCGTTTTTCCCCGCAGATTGCGCCCGGCGACCTACCTCAACGCCGCTCGACCCAGTACTGCATGCCCACGGCCAGCGCGGTGAACACGGCCAGCGGAAAGGCGGCGGAGAAGAGCGGCGACCAGTCGTTGAGGACGCCCAGGTAGTTGAAGAGCCGGCCGATCAGCCAGAACGCGAGGCCGAGCATGGTGCCGGCGAAGATGCGAAAGCCGATCCCGCCCTGCCGCCGCTGGAATTGCGCGAAGGGCAGCGCCAGCATCATCATCACGAGCACCGCCACCGGGTAGAGGATTTTCGACCAGAACGCGATTTCGAACCGGGAGGTTTTCTGCGCGCCCGTGCCCAGCACGCGGATGTTGTCGTAGAGCGTGCTCATCGAGAGGCGCTCCGGCGCCACCTGGTAGACGGTGAGAATCGACGGCTGCAGTACCGTCTGCCACGACCATTCGGGTAGCGAGGAGACCACGGCAGAATCAGGACCGAGGTCGGTGATCTTCACCTTTTGCAGGTTCCAGCGTCCATCGCCGACAAAGCGGCCGGACTCGGCGCTGCGCACGGACGTCAGGCGCTGGTCACGGTCGAATTCGTAGATGCGGACGCCGACCAGCGTCATGTCCGACAGCACAGTGCGGATGTTGACGAACGTGCGGTCCTGCTTGAACCAGAAGCCCGACTCGAACTGCTGCGCGACCACACCGGTGGCGTTGCCCATCGCCGCGGCACGAACATTCTGCGCCAGTCGCTCTGCCGGGGGGGCTACGTACTCGCCGGCCAGGAAGGTGACCAGCGCCAGCGGAATGCCGACGCGCACCACGGCCCAGCCGATCTGTACCGTTGACGCGCCGGACGCGCGCATCACGGTGAACTCGGAGGTGGCGACGAGCTGCGCTATGGCCAGCAGTGTGCCGATCAGCGCGGCTACCGGAAAGAGTTCGTAGATCCGCGATGGCACGTTCAGCGCGACGAACAGCAGCGCGGTGCCCAGCGTATAGCCGCCACGGCCGACGTCGCGCATCTCGGCGATCAGGTCGAAGAACGTGAAGAGTCCGAGCAGCGCCACGAAGAGCAGCAGCGTCGACAGCATGACGTCGCGGCCGATGTAGCGGGTGAGGGTGCGCATCGCGTCTGCCTCAGGCCGCGTTCGGGTCGGGTTTGGGGGCGCGGCCGCCACGACGCG
>JANNYI010000322.1:0-2048 GCA_031410015.1 Betaproteobacteria bacterium
GCCAGCTTTTCGCGCTGGCGCTGTGCTTGCTGCATACTCTGGAGTCGGACGAGCGCCGCCGTGCGTTCGGTCACTCGACGCTTTCTCCATGCAACCCAGCCAGCCTTTGGAGGCCTGACATGAGGACGATTTCCAACCTGCGGCCGACGTTCGTGGCCGCCTTTGCTCTGTTGCTCGCAACTCTGTCGGCGGGGACGGCCGTCGGCGCCACCCCGAACTTCTCCGGCACCTGGCAGTTCAACGCGGCCAAGGGCGAGAACCTCGGCATGATGGCGGCTATCAAGCAGACGATCGCGATCACCCAGGACGCGAAGACGCTGACGCTGAAGGAGACGAACGACATGCAGGGTCAGAAGTCCGCGCGCGAGGTCCGCTATGACCTCAGCGGGGCCTCGGTGAAGAACGAAGCCGCGATGGGCGGCGCAAGCGACACAGTTGCGAAGTGGGACGGCGCGAAGCTCGTGGTCGTCTGGTCATCGTCGGGTTCCGTGGCGGGCACGGTCAACACTCGAACCGAGACGCGCTCGCTGGGCGGCGACGGCCGGACGATGACCGTCGTGACGGTCCGCAGCGGCGCCAACCCGAAGCCGGTCACGATGGTGTACGACCGGCAGTAGGCTGCGGGCACGCCCCATGAAGCCGGCTGTCGCCGCCGCGGCGGGCATCGGGGCCGTCCTGGTCGTCGCGGGCGCGGCCTGGTGGGTGTCTGGCGGCTCGCGCAACGCCGCTGCATCCAACGCCGCCGCCGTGCGCACGGTGACGCCCACGCGTCGCACCGTCGAGTCGTCCGTGATCGCGACAGGCGTGGTGCGCCTGAAGGTCGGCGCCGAGGTGCGCGTCGGCGCGCAGGTATCCGGCATCGTCGAAGAACTGAACGTCACGGTGGGCGCCCAGGTGAAGCAAGGCGACGTGCTGGCACGCATCGATTCGCGCGGCCTGCAGGCGCGGCTCGCGCAGGCACGGGCGCAGATTGCGGTGATCGACCGTGAAGTCGAGCGGGCGCGCGTCGAACGATCGCGCGTCGAGCGACTCGTGGAACGGCAGCTCGTGGCCACCAGCGACGTCGACGACCGGCGCATGGCCCTCGCCGAAGCCGAGGCGCGCCTCGAGAAGGCGCGCCGCGACGCAGCCGTGGTCGAGACCGAGCTCGGCTATGCCGTCATCCGCGCGCCGATTGCCGGCACCGTGGCATCAGTCGCGACGCAGAAGGGTGAGACCGTGGCCACCGCGTTCACGGCGCCCACTTTCGTGACCATCATCGGCGACAACGCGTTGCAGCTGGTGGCGCTCGTCGACGAGACGGACATTGGCGCCGTCACGGCGGGCAATCCGGTCAGCTTCACGGTGGAGGCTTACCCGACCGACGAGTTTACGGGCCGCGTGGAACGCATCGCGCCGAAGGGTACGATCATCTCAGGCGTCGTGAACTACGAGGTCGTCATCGCCATCGAGGGCGCGGCCTCCCGGCTGAAGCCCGACATGACTGCGAACATCTCCATCCGCACCGCGCAGCGCGAGGCGCTCGTGCTGCCCAACGAGGCGGTGCAGCGCGACGGCGCCGAGCGCTTCGTCTACGTCGAGGAGAACGGCCGGCCGGCGCGCCGTGAAGTCTCGGTCGGCTCGCGCAGCGGCGGCTTTACCGAGGTCCGCCGCGGAGTCGCCGCGCAGGATCGCGTCATCGTGGGGCTGGCGGCACGCCCCGAGGGCTCGGCACCATGATCGAAACCGACAGGCTCTGCAGGACCTACCGGCGCGGCGACGGCACGCCAATCGAGGCGCTGCGCAGCGTCACGCTGCGCATCGACGCGGGCGAGTTCGTCGTCGTGCGCGGTTCCTCGGGTTCCGGCAAGTCGTCGTTCCTGAACATCATTGGCTGCCTGGACACGCCAACGTCCGGTGCGTATCGCCTGGCCGGCGAAAACGTCTCCGAGTACGACGACGACCGGCGCTCCCACGTGCGCTCGCGACGCATCGGCTTCGTGTTCCAGTCGTTCAACCTGCTGCCGCGCACGACCGCGCTCGAGAACGTGGAGGTTCCGGCGCTTTAC
>JANNYI010000323.1:0-5394 GCA_031410015.1 Betaproteobacteria bacterium
CTGACCGACGACGTGGTCGCGACTCGTGATCCGGCATGCCGGGCGCAGCGTCGTGATGCGTACGCCAACGGCATCATGGGAGAGCACCATTGGATGAGTTGAACTCGCTGTTCGGGGGCTTCGCGGTCGCCATGTCCTGGTACAACCTGGCGCTGATGCTGGTCGGCGTGCTGCTGGGTGTGCTGATCGGCGTGCTGCCGGGCCTCGGTGGCGCCAACGGCGTGGCGATCCTGCTGCCGCTGACGTTCTCGATGAACCCGACGTCCGCGATCATCATGCTGTCCTGCATCTACTGGGGCGCACTGTTCGGCGGCGCGATCACGTCGATCCTGTTCAACATCCCCGGCGAGCCGTGGTCGGTGGCCACCACCTTCGACGGGTATCCGCTGGCGCAGCAGGGGCGCGCCGGCGAGGCGCTCACCGCGTCGTTCACGTCGTCGTTCGTCGGCGCGTTCGTCGCGGTCGTGCTGATCACCTTCCTGTCGCCGCTCGTGGCCAAGTTCGCGCTGAAGTTCGGGCCGCCCGAATTCTTTGCGGTCTACCTGCTCACGTTCTGCAGTTTCGTCGGAATGAGCAAGGGTTCGCCGTTCAAGACGCTGGCCGCGATGATGCTGGGCTTCGGCCTGGCGGCGGTGGGGCTCGACACCGTCACGGGCCAGCTGCGACTCACGTTCGGCTTCACGCCGCTGCTCAAGGGCTTCGACTTCCTGATTGCCGTGATCGGGCTCTTCGGCATCGGCGAGATCCTGCTGACGATGGAGGAGGGCCTCGCGTTCAAGGGCGCGCGCGGCAAGATCGATTCGAAGGTGGTGCTGGAAACGTGGAAGAAGCTGCCGAAGTACTGGGCGACGCTGCTGCGCAGTTCGGCCATCGGCTGCTGGATGGGCATCACGCCGGGGGGCGCCACGCCCGCATCGTTCATGAGCTACGGCGTGGCCAAGCGGATGTCGAAGAACGGCGACAAGTTCGGCACGGGCCAGCTGGAAGGCGTCATCGCGCCGGAAACGGCCGCGCATGCGGCTGGCACCAGTGCGCTGCTGCCGATGCTCACCCTCGGCATCCCCGGCTCGCCCACCGCCGCCGTGCTGCTGGGCGGCCTCCTGATCTGGGGCCTGCAGCCGGGACCGCTGCTCTTCGTCGAGCAGAAGGATTTCGTGTGGGGCCTCATCGCCAGCATGTATCTCGGCAACCTCGCGGGCCTGATCGTCGTGCTGACCACCGTGCCGCTCTTCGCCGCGATCCTGCGCATCCCGTTCTCGATCATCGCCCCGATCATCATCGTGATCTGCGCGGTCGGCGCGTACACCGTGCACGGCTCGATGTTCGACGTCTACCTGATGCTGGTATTCGGCGTGCTGGGCTATCTCTTCAAGAAACTCGACTATCCGCTGGCGCCGCTGGTGCTCGCGCTGGTGCTGGGCGACCGTGCCGAGGACTCGTTCCGGCAGGCGATCCTGGGCTCGCAGGGCGACCTCGCGATCTTCTTCTCGAACCCGCTCGTAACCTCCATCACCACGCTGGCGCTCGTGCTGTTGTTCCTGCCGCTGCTCAACCGCCTCTACGCGCTGGTTCGCCAACCGAAGGGCGCCGCGTGAGCGCGCCGGCGCCGCGCGCAAGGAGACTGCCATGACCGTGATTGCAATGACCCAGGAAATGGCCACACTGGGCACCGACGTGGCCCAGGGCGTGGCCCAGGCGCTCGGCTTGAAAGTGGTCCAGCACGAAGTGGGCGACACCGTGGCCGAGCGCATGCACGTCAAGCGCAGCCTGATCCGGCGGGTGCGTGAAGGCCAGGCGGGCTGGCTGGAGAAGCGCGGCATCGACCGCGAGGTGTTCGCCGTCTACGCGGCCGACGAGATCCTCGCGCTGGCGCAGGAAGGCAATGTCGTGATCCGGGGCTGGGGCGCCACGTGCATCCTGAAGGGCGTGTCGCACATCCCCACGATCCGCGTCTGCGCGCCGCTTGCGAACCGCGTGCAATGGCTGATGGAGCGGCTCGACTCCGACGACGCGGAACTCGCGCGCGAGGAAATCGAGCGCTCGGAGGCCGCGCACGTCGCGCGCACGAAGCACAACTTCGGCGTCGATCTGCTCGATCCGCTGCTGTACGACTTGACGCTCAACACCGGCCGGGTGTCGGTCGAAAGTTGCGTCGAGCAGGTGGTTGCGCTGTCGCGGCGCCCGGAATTCCAGCCGACGCCCGCCAGCGCCGCCAGGCTGGGCAATCTCGTTCTGGAAACGCGCATCCGCGCGGCGTTGAAGGGCAACGAGGCCACGGCCGAGGTGAACATCGCGGCCGAGGCGGACGAGGGCGCGGTCACGCTGCGGGGCATCGTCGTGAATGCGGCGGAAAGCGCCCGCGCCGCCGAAGTCATCGCCACCGTCGATGGCGTTAAATCCGTCGACAACCAGCTGCGGTCCATCGAGTCGGGGATCCGCCGCTTCACCGTCAGCAAGTACTAGTCCGGGGTCCTGAAACGGCGTATTGAAGTTCGCTGATATATTGTATATTGTGTTTTCATGCAGGCTGAGGGCCAGCCGATCAGCTGGTTTGGGCGCGCGTGGCGCCAGGGCCGGGCACAGGCGTGCAGACGCGGCGCCGTGACCCGCCCGAACACTTTCAGGAGCACACCATGTCCACCGTAATCGCTGCCAAGCCGGGTTCGACCGTCGCCGACGATGCAATGAAGGCCGCCGGCGGCGCCGCGGTCGTCCCCCAGACCCAGGAAATCGACGGCTTCCAGCTCGTCATCGAGGCCCTCAAGCTGAACGGCATCGACACGATCTTCGGCCTGCCCGGCATCCCGATCACCGACCTCACGCGCCGCATGCAGAAGGAAGGACTGCGCGTGATCGCGTTCCGGCATGAGCAGAATGCGGGTTATGCGGCCTCGATTGCCGGCTTCCTCACCCAGAAGCCCGGCATCTGCCTCACCGTATCCGCGCCCGGATTCCTGAATGGCGTCACCGCGCTCACGCACGCCACGGTCAACTGCTTTCCGATGATCCTGATCAGCGGCTCTTCCGAGCGCGAGATCGTCGACCTGCAGCAGGGCGACTACGAGGAGATGGACCAGCTGGCGATTGCCAAGCCGCTGTGCAAGGCCGCCTTCCGCGTGCTGCATGCCGAAGATATCGGCATCGGCGTTGCGCGCGCGATCCGCGCCGCCGTGTCGGGCCGTCCGGGAGGCGTGTACCTCGACCTGCCCGCCAAGTTGTTCCCGCAGGCGATGGAACACGTCGCCGGCATGAACTCGCTGATCAAGGTCGTCGATGCCGCGCCGCGCCAGATTCCCGCCGCGGATGCGGTCAAGCGCGCCCTCGATCTCTTGAAGAGCGCAAAGAAGCCGCTCATCATCCTCGGCAAGGGTGCGGCGTACGCGCAGGCCGATGCCGACATTCGCGCGCTGGTCGAGAAGACTGGCATCCCGTACCTGCCGATGTCGATGGCCAAGGGCCTGCTGCCGGACACGCACGAGCAGTCCGCCTCGGCGGCGCGTTCGTATGTGCTGCCCGAGGCCGATGTCGTGCTGATGATCGGCGCGCGCCTCAACTGGCTCTTGTCGCAGGGCAAGGGCAAGACGTGGGGTGGGGCCACCGCCAAGTCGTGGGGCGGCCAGAAGTTCGTCCAGATCGACATCTCGCCGCAGGAAGCGGACAGCAACGTGCGCATCGACGCACCGGTGGTGGGCGACATCGGCTCGTGCGTGGCGGCCATGCTCGGTGCGATGGGTCCGAACTGGCCGCAGCCGCCCGCCGCATGGATCGACGCCATCAACGAGCGCAAGACGAAGAACGTCGCGAAGATGGCCGAGACGCTCGCGAAGAATCCGTCGCCGATGAGCTACCAGAGCGCGCTCAACGTCGTGCGCGACATCGTCAAGGCCAATCCCGATGCCGTGCTCGTGAACGAAGGTGCGAACGCGCTCGACTTCACCCGCAGCATCGTGGACATGTACAAACCGCGGAAGCGCATCGACGTGGGCACGTGGGGCATCATGGGCGTGGGCATGGGCTATTCCGTGGCCGCCGCCGTGGTGACCGGTGAGCAGGTGATCGCGGTGGAGGGCGACAGCGCCTTCGGCTTCTCGGGCATGGAGACCGAGACGATCTGCCGCTACAACCTGCCCGTATGCATCGTGATCATGAACAACAACGGCGTGTACCGCGGCGACGAGAAGAATCCCACGGGCGGCACCGATCCGTCGCCGCTGGTGTTCGTCAAGGACGCCCGCTACGACATGATGATGCAGGCGTGGGGCGGGGTCGGCGCGCATGTGAAGACGCCCGACGAGCTGCGCGCCGCCATGGTCGAGGCCATTCGCAGCAAGCGGCCGACGCTGATCAATGCGGTCATCGACGAGGGCGGCGGCACGGAGAGCGGCCGCATCACGAGCCTCAACCCGACGGCCAAGAAGAAGCCGTAACGCTCCTCCGGAGCCGGCGCAGCGCATTCGAATTCACGGTATTGGATAGGGGAACGTAATGGGCAAGGCATTGGACGGCGTCCGCATCCTGGACTTCACGCATGTGCAGTCGGGTCCGACGTGCACGCAGCTTCTCGCCTGGTTCGGCGCCGACGTGATCAAGGTCGAGCGCGCAGGCGAAGGCGACATCACCCGCGGGCAGCTGCGCGACATCCCCGGCGTGGACAGCCTCTATTTCACGATGCTGAACCACAACAAGCGCTCGGTGACGGTCGACGCCAAGAACCCCAAGGGCAAGCAGGTGCTCGAGGAGCTCGTCAAGAAGTGCGACGTGCTGGTGGAGAACTTCGCGCCCGGCGCGCTCGAGCGCATGGGCCTCACGTGGGAGCACATCCAGTCCCTCAATCCGCGCATGATCGTGGCCTCGATCAAAGGCTTCGGCCCCGGTCCCTACGAGGATTGCAAGGTCTACGAAAACGTCGCGCAGTGCGCCGGCGGCGCGGCCTCCACCACCGGCTTCGATGACGGCCCGCCGCTGGTGACGGGCGCGCAGATCGGCGACTCGGGCACGGGCCTGCACCTGGCACTCGGCATCGTCGCGGCGCTGTATCAGCGCAACACGACGGGCCGTGGCCAGAAGGTCACGGCAGCGATGCAGGATGGCGTGCTGAACCTGTGCCGCGTGAAGCTGCGCGACCAGCAGCGCTTGAATCGCACGCAGGTGATGGAAGAATATCCGCAATATCCCAACGGCAAGTTCGGCGACGCGGTGCCGCGCGCCGGCAATGCCTCCGGTGGCGGCCAGCCCGGCTGGATCCTGAAGTGCAAGGGCTGGGAAACCGACCCCAACGCGTACATCTACTTCATCACGCAGGCGCCGGTCTGGAAGAAGATCTGCGAAGTGATCGGCCGACCCGAGTGGCTCACCGATGAGCGTTACGCCACGCCCAAGGCGCGGTTGCCGCAC
>JANNYI010000324.1:0-3255 GCA_031410015.1 Betaproteobacteria bacterium
GAGCCGCACCAGTTCCAGCAGCGACGCGGCGCGGGCCATGGCCGCCGCGCGCGACAGGCCGTAGTTCATCGGGCCCTCGATGATCGCCGCGCCCACGGTGCGGCGCGGATTGAGCGACCGGTACGGATCCTGGAACACCACCTGCACCCGGCGGCGCAATGCGTGCAGTTCGGTCCGCGAGATCGACGCGAAATCGGTGTCGCCGATCACGATCCGGCCGGACGTCGGTTCGACCAGCCGGGCAATGCAGCGCGCCACGGTGGACTTGCCCGAACCGGACTCGCCCACGATGCCCAGCGTCTCGCCCTTGCGGATCTCGAACGCAACATCGGCGGCCGCGTGCACCGTGTGCTTCGCCGCACCGAGCCATGAACGTTGCATGTACGTCTTCGTCAGCGCCTGCGCGTGCACCACGACCGGCCCCGTCACCACTGCGCGGTGGCGCGGCTCGATGCTGGGCACCGCCGCGATCAATCGCTTCGTGTAGTCGTGCTGTGGCGCGGTCAGCAGGCTCCGCGCGGGACCGAACTCCACCAGCTCGCCCATCCGCAGCTCCGCCACCCGATCGGCGATCTCGGCCACCACGCCGAAGTCGTGGGTGATGAACAGGACACCGGTGCCGTGCTCGCGCTGCAGCGTGCGGATCAGCGCGAGAATCTGCTTCTGCGTGGTGACATCGAGCGCCGTCGTCGGCTCGTCGGCAATCAGCAGCGCGGGTTCGAGCACCAGCGCCATCGCGATCATGATCCGCTGCCGTTGCCCGCCGGACAGCTGATGGGGATACGAGGCCACCATGCGCGCCGGATCGGGCAGCTGCACGGCGGCGATGATGTCCTCCACCTTGCGTCGCCGCGCGGCGGCGTCGAGCAGCGTGTGCGTGGCCAGCACCTCGTCGATCTGGTCGCCGCAGCGCAGCACCGGATTGAGCGCCGTCATCGGCTCCTGGAAGATCATCGACATCCGCGTGCAACGCAGCGCGCGCAGCCGCGCCGGCGTGGCGGCAAGCAGGTTCTCGCCATCGAGCAGGATCTCGCCCTGCCGCGCGGCGAGGCCCTTGGGCAGCAACCCCATCGTGGCATGCGCGATCACGCTCTTGCCCGACCCCGACTCGCCGACGAGGCAGACGATCTCTCCGCGGCGCACGTCGAAGCTCACGCCGGCGACCGCGTCCGCGCGATCCGCGTGCGGCGGCAGCGCAATCGCCAGATTGCGGACGTCGAGAATGACCTCGGCCATCAGCCCGCTGCCCGCGCCTGCATCACAGCCGCTTGCTCATGCGGGGATCGAGCGTGTCGCGCAGGCCATCGCCCAGCATGTTGACCGCCAGCACCGTCAACGCGAGAAAGATGCCGGGAAAGAGGATGTTGTGCGGAAACACGCGAAAGAGCGTGCGCCCCTCGGCCATGATGTTGCCCCATGTCGGCGTCTGCGGCGGAATGCCCACGCCGAGGAACGAGAGGATGGCCTCGATCAGGATCGCGGAGGCGGCGATGTAGGTGCCCTGCACGATCAGGGGCGCAATGGTGTTGGGCAGCACGTGGCGCACCAGCAGCAGCGGCACCGGGGTGCCCACCGCGATCGCCGCCTCCACGTAGGGCTCCTCGCGTATGGACAGCACGACGGAACGCACGAGCCGGACCACGCGTGGAATTTCCGGCACCACGATCGCGACGATCACGATGGCGAGCCCCGCCGACGACAGCGACACCAGCGCGATGGCCAGCAGGATCGCCGGAATGGCCATCAACCCGTCCATCACCCGCATCACCACGGCATCCACCGCGCGGAAGTAACCCGCGACCAGGCCGATGGCCAACCCGAGCGTCACGCTGATCAGCGCCACGGCCACGCCCACCAGCAGCGACGCCCGCGCGCCGTAGATGACGCGCGCGTAGATGTCGCGGCCGAGGGAGTCGGTGCCCATCCAGTGCGTGACCACGGCCTTGGTGCCGTCGTCGCGGCGAATCGTCACCTCCGTGCCGGGCTTCTTGTTGCGGTAGACGGGATTGATCTCGGCGGGGTCGAACGAGGTAAGCAGCGGCGCCGCCAGCCCGATCGCCAGGATCACCGCGAGGATGGCCGCGCCGATGGCCACACCCGGGTTGCGCATCATCCGGCGCCATGCCCCCGTGCGCGGCGCCGGCGGCGGTACCGCGGGTGCCTCGAGGCCGATCGCGTCAGCGGTGGTGCTCAATAGCGGATCCGCGGGTCGAGTGCGGTGTAGGCGAGATCGATCAGCAGGTTGATCAGCACGTACACAAAGGAAAACAGCAGGATCACGGCCTGCACCGTCGGATAGTCGCGCGCCAGCACGGCGTCGACCGTGAGCCGGCCGAGGCCCGGGATGCTGAACACGCTTTCGGTGACGACCACGCCGCCGATCAGCAGCGCGACGCCGATGCCGATCACGGTGACGATCGGCACGGCGGCATTGCGCAGCGCGTGCCGCATCAGCACCACGCGATCGGTGAGTCCCTTGGCGCGCGCGGTGCGGATGTAGTCCTCGCCCAGCACTTCGAGCACGCTGGTGCGCGTGATCCGCGCGATCAGCGCGATGTAGATCACCGACAGCGCCACCGACGGGAGGATGAGCCGCTGCAGGAAGCCCCAGAAGCCCTGACGGAGCGGCTGGTAGCCCTGCACCGGCAACCACGCGAGTTCGATGGCGAACACATAGATCAGCGCATAGCCGATCACGAACACCGGCACCGAAAAGCCCAGCACGGAGAAGCCCATCACGACGCGGTCCACCCACGTGCCCTGGCGCCACGCCGCGAGCACGCCCAGCGGCACCGCGATCGCGATCGACAGCAGCATCGTCGTCGTGGCCAGCGCCAGCGTGGGGCCGATGCGGTCACCGATGAGTTCGGCCACCTTCTTCTTGAAAAAGAACGACTCGCCGAAGTCGCCGGTGAGCATATGGCCGATCCACACGAAGAACTGGGCGATGACCGGCCGGTCGAGCCCCAGCTTGGCGCGGATGTCGACGATGTCCTGCGACGTGGCCGAGGCGCCGGCGATGATCGCCGCCGGATCGCCCGGCGTGAGCCGCAGCAGCGCGAAGACGAACACGGCGACGACCGCCATCACGGGGATCGTCGCCAGCAGGCGGCGGGCGATGTAGGCGAGCATCAGGCCTGTATCAACCGGGGGTCCGTAGGCGAGGCTTCAGCCTCGCATGTTTGGCGCGCGACGTCCCCGCGAGGCTGAAGCCTCGCCTACAGATACGGATGCACGCTCCAACGGTCAGCCCTG
>JANNYI010000325.1:0-13949 GCA_031410015.1 Betaproteobacteria bacterium
GACGTGCTGCGGCCGCTCTCGCCCGAGCATCCCGACGACGAGACTTTCGAGGGCCTGCTGATCCTGCGTCCGGAGGGGCGTCTGTTCTTCGTCAATGCGCAGCATGTGGCCGAGCGGATCGACGCGCTGGTGACGCAACACAGGCCGCGCGTGCTCGCACTGGACATGAGCCGGGTGCCGGATATCGAGTACTCGGCCCTGCAGGCGCTGATGGAGGGCGAGCAACGCGTGACCGAGCGTGGAATCGTCGTCTGGCTGGCGGGGCTGAATCCGGGCGTGCTCGAGGTGGTGCGGCACGCCGGCTTCGACCAGCGGCTGGGCCGCGAGCGCATGCTGTTCAACGCGCGCGCGGCGATCGAACGCTATCAGGCGCTGCAGGCATCAGCTGGCGCCGGCGCCACGCCGCCGGAGGCACGCCAAACTCGCGCCGAAACGCCCGGTTGAACGCCGTGTCGGTCTGGTAACCGACATCCGCGGCGATGCGCGCCAACGACGCATTGCTTCGGCACAGCAGGTTAGCGGCAAGCAGCATGCGCCACTGTGTCAGATACTGGATCGGCGAACTGCCTACCAGGTGCTGAAAGCGCTCGGCAAGCACGGAGCGCGAGGTGCCGGCGTCGCGCGCCAATTCCTCGAGCGTCCACGCGTAGGCGGGGCGCTGGTGCAGGGCGTTCAACGCGGCGCCGACGATCCGGTCGCCTACGCCTGCCAGCCAACCGGTGCGGCCGGGTTCCTGTTCGTTCATGTAGAGGCGCAGCACTTCGATGAACAGCACTTCGGAGAGCTTGGCCAGCACGCCCGCGCCCCCGGGGCGCGGCGAGCGGGCCTCGGCCAGCGCATATCGCACCGACGCCTCGAGCCAGATGCCGGCATTGGATCCGCGCACGTTGACGCGCACCAGTGGCGGCAGTCCCGCCAGCAGCATCCGGGCGAGGCGATCGTCGCAGGCGAGGTAACCGCAGACGAGACGCGTCACTGCACCGCCGCCGCCGTAGTTGAGCTGACGCGGGCGTCGCGCCAGCACCTCGTCGAGGCGCGCACCGGTGGGGGGCGGCAGTCCGGGCTGCGACGCCATATTGTGTGCGTGCCCCTGCGGAAAGATGACGACGTCGCCGGCGATCAGGCGTACCGGCGGGTCATTGCCGATTTCGACGAAGCACTCGCCTTCGGTGATCAGGTGGAAGATCACCACGCGCTCGGCGCCGGGTTCCAGCAGCGGCGCGGCGGAGTCGGCGCTGGGCGAGCGATAACACCAGGGCGCGGTGAAACGTCCCTGGATGAAGATGGCCCCGACCAGGCGCACGACGCGGAGCGTTTCGGATAGCGCGTCCATGGCCACGGGTCGCCTATCCGGCGTCGACGTCGATGCGCAATTCCACCGGCAACGCGGTGAGTACCGCGTTGGGGATCGGCGAGCGGCGATAGGCATCGTCGACAAGCGCGCGCAGTCGTGCGGCGTCGACACCCGTGGCGGCGATGCGCACGTGCAGTTGCACATCACTGGGCCCGGCGCCGACGGGCGTGCCGTCGGCCTCCGTCATGCCCAGCATGCCGCGCACGTCCGAGCGGCTGCCGGCGTGCACCTCGAGCGTTGTCAACTCGATGCCCTGCGCCGCCGCCACCAGCGCGATGCTCGTGGCCGCGCACGAGGCCAGCCCGGCGCGAAACAGCCAACCCGGCGTGATCTTGTCGCCGGTGCCGCCGAGTTCGCTCGGCATGTCGGTGGCCACTTGCGTACCGTTGGCATGGACGGCGACGACCCGCGTGCCTTGCTCCCAGCGGGCGGTGGCAGGGGCGTCGTCATGCACGCCCAGTTCCGGCCGCCGCCGCATGACTGACTCCACGCGTTGCAATGCCGCCGCGATGTGTTGCGTTGTCATGGCGTCAACTCTCCGGTGTGCGCTTCCAAGGCGTGGATTGTGGCCGCGTAACCGGGTGGTGCCAAGGGGTTTGCCCGCTCGATCCCGGGTGCCGGGACGATCGGGCAGCAATTCCGGACGCGTGGACAACGGGCCATGCGCGGGCGCTGAAATGCGGACGATCGGGCAGCCCATGGCGACGCGCGGGCAGGACGCGCGGCCGTGGGCTGCCTCAAAGTGCGCCGCAGGAGGCCACCGGAATCAGGAAAGGCAGCTCCCGCCGGGATGCCTCTCAACATCAACTTCATCTGGAGCACGACACCATGAACGCACCTATTGATTTTCCTGCAATCAAGAGCCGCCAACAGATGGCATGGGCCAGCGGCGACTATGCACTGATCGGCACCACGCTGCAGATCGTCGGCGAGTCGTTGGCCGAAGCCTGCGACCTGCGCTGGGACGAAGCCGTGCTCGACGTGGCCGCCGGCAACGGCAATGCCACGCTGGCCGCGGCGCGGCGCGGCTGCAAGGTGACCTCCACCGACTACGTATCCACGTTGCTCGACCGCGGTGCCGAGCGCGCGCACGCCGAGCGGCTGGATGTGAAGTTCCAGGCGGCCGACGCCGAAGCGTTGCCCTTCGCCGACGCCAGCTTCGACGTGGTGCTGTCGACGTTTGGCGTGATGTTCGCACCCGACCAGGAACGTTCGGCCGCCGAAATGGCGCGCGTATGCCGCCCCGGTGGGCGCATCGGGCTTGCCAACTGGACGCCCGAGGGTTTCATCGGGCAGATGTTCAAGACACTGGGCCGTCATCTGCCGCCGCCCGCGGGCGTGCAGTCGCCGTCGCGCTGGGGCGTGGAGACGCATCTGCGCGCGTTCTTCGGCGAACACGCCGCGAAGATCGCCATCACGCCGCGAATCTTCAATTTCCGCTACCGCTCGGCCGCACATTTCATCGATGCCTTCCGTACCTGGTACGGACCCGTGCACAAGGCGTTCGCGGCGTTGCCGCCGGACAAGGCTGCCGCGCTGGAGCACGACCTGGCGGTATTGCTGGACGGCTTGAATCGCGCCGGCCCGCACTCGCTGGTCGTGCCCAGTGAATATCTCGAAATCGTCATAACCCGCCGCTGAGGCGCGGCGCCGCATGGAGCCCAGACTGCAACGACGGGTCCAGCGCTATGGCTGGGATCTGGCGGCGGCGTCCTATGACCCGTTGTGGCACACGCAACTCGCTGCGGCGCATGCGGAACTGATGGTCTGTGCGGCGCTGGCGCCGGGCGAGCGCGTGCTGGATGTGGCCTGCGGCACCGGGCTGGTCGCCTTCGCCGCAGCGGCGGCGGTCGGCCCGGGAGGCGAGGTGATGGGCGTCGACCTGTCGGGCCGGATGGTCGAGTCGGCGGCACTCCGGGCGCTCGAACGCAAACTTGCCAACACCCGCTTCGCGCGCATGGACGCGGAACGACTGGACCTGCCCGACGCCGGCTTCGATGTCGTGCTGTGTGCGCTTGGACTGATGTACATGCCTCATCCCGAGCAGGCGCTGCGCGAGATGCGCCGGGTTCTGCGGCCCGGCGGACGCATCGTCCTCGTCGTGTGGGGCGAGCGTGCTCGATGCGGGTGGTCGGTATTGTTTTCGATCGTCGCTGCCGAGGTCGAGAGCGACGTATGCCCGCTATTCTTCCGCCTGGGGCAGGGCAACGTGCTGGCGCAGGCTTGTGTCGAGTCCGGGTTCGAGAACATCGTACAGCATCGCATCGGCGCGATCCTGGACTACGCCGACGCCGACGAAGCGTGTCAGGCGGCGTTTGTCGGTGGTCCCGTCGCGCTGGCATGGTCGCGCTTCGATCATGCGGTCCGGGCGCAGGTGCGCGGGCGCTACCTCGAGGCGATCGATGCCTGGCGCTCCGGTACAGGCTATCGCGTGCCCGGTGAATTCGTCGCCGTGGCGGCCACCGCGGCCGGCGGCCGGGAGCAACCCGCTCACGGGTGACCCCGGTCAAGTTGTAGTAGGCATCAAATTTGCTTTACGCTAGTCCTGGCCCCCCCGGTCGGCGTTCTGGTCGCGGGCGGGTTCGGCAACACCACGCGGACGCGAATCGACACCACCAAGCGTGGCGAGACAGGAGTGCGCAATGTTCTATCGGGTTGTAATCCAGGGCCGTACGCTCGACGGTGCGGACGTGGAGGAGGTCAAACGCCAATTTGTCCGGGTCACCGGCTTGCCGCTGCGCGTCGCCGAAGGGCTCTTCGGCGGCATGCCCCATGTCATCAAGCGGCAGGTGCCGCAGACCGATGCAGAACGCATTGCCGCCACGCTGCGCGCCATCGGCGCCGCGGCCACCGTGGAACGCGAGACGCCAGGCATCGCGGACGAAACCTCGCGCGGTCCGGTCGTGATCACCACGCCGTTCAACAACGGGCCGCCCACGATCATCCCCGGCATGGTCGTGGAGCCGGAAGTTTCTCCCGCTGCGGCCCGCCGCACCCGCGTGCGGCGTGCGCTGCGCTCCAGGTGGACGCTGGTGGGCGGCGCGGCCATCGTCGTCGCCGCCGCGATCCTGCTTGCGCCGTACCTGGAGGACCTGGTTGGAGGCACGAGCAGCGCGCCTCCCAAGGCACCCGCTGCGCCAACGCGCGCCGTCGCAGCCGACGTCGAGAAGCCGCAGGCGGTGCCGGTGATCAACCCGGCCCTGTTGCAAGGGCCGTGGCGTTGCACCAACCAGCGCACCGGCGTCTCGGCCTACTGGAGCTATGGCGCCAATGGCGCCCTCATCTTCCACGGCGACGTACTGAGCGAAAAGCCGCCGCCGCGCGAAATTGCCGCGACCGCGCCTGTCGGATGGACGATTGTCGGCCAGCGCCTGTCGCATACCTACCCGCAACATGCGCCCGACACGTACACGCTAACCCAGCTGTCGCTGACGCGTCTGCGGTACAGCGGCGAGCGGGGTCTTGAGATCGAGTGTCGCCGACCGTAGTTCGCGATGAGCCGCGGTCAGCGACCGCCGTATTCCTGCGCGGTTTCCCACGCCACCTGCTGCAGATGCGCAGCGACATCGGCCGGCAGCCCGGCCGTGTAGGTGTTGCCCACCGGCGATTTGCCGAACAGCGACGCGTATACCGTGCATGCGGCGAGGTAGGTGCCGGCGAGGCTCGGATGCCGCTTGTCGGCAATATAGAGCTCGAGGCCTGGCCTGCGCGCCACCGACTTCGCGAACGCAAGCCCTGCCGGCACCACCTGCGCGCCATTGGCCTTGCCGGCGATGGTGTATTGCTCGGCGAGTTCCGCGGTCATCTCGGGCTTGTCCTTGTAGGCCCAGGACATGAAGAGGATCGGCCGCGCGCCGTTGGCCCGGATCGTATCCGAGTGTTTCTTCGCGTATTCGTGGAACACGGACTTCAGCTGCGGATGGATCGGACGCTGGCTGCAGTCCATCATCATCACTGCGTCGAACTGCGGGCCGGGAGGATTGAATTTGATCTCGTTGTCGCCCACGAACGAGTACCGGCCGATGCGATCCGGGCCGAGGTAGCTCGCCACGTCGTGCCAGTCGATGCCGGAGCCGCTGATCGTCACCGATACGCCGCGGCTGGTGATCGACTTGTCGTCGCGCACGAGCAGCGCAACGTGCCCGTGCATGCTGTTGTTGTAATAGAAGAAGCTGTTGCCGACCCACAGCAGCGACTTCGGCGGCCCGCTTGGCGTCGCCGTTGCGGCGGGCGGGTTGGAGGCCGGGGTCGCGCAGCCGGCGATGGCCAGCACCAACAGGGTCGACGCGAGAATACGGTGGATGCGGTTTTTCATCAGTTTGATCCGACTTGGCAGGAAAATGGGCAGGCGCCGCTCTGCTCCTGACCGTTGGATTGCGCAATTCCCGATCGCGGCGGCACGCACGCGACCGATCGTTGCGATCCCGCCTTGTCTCAGCGGATCAGCGCCAGCCAGGGCAACCCGACCACGAGCAGCACCACGATGAACAGCACGCCGAAGATCGCGCCCAGCCGCCAGTAGTCGCTGCCGGGCAGGTAGCCCGATCCGTAGTACACGGGGCTGGGACCGGTCGCATAGGGCGTCAGCACACCCATGATGCCCAGCGTCAGGCACAGGAGCAGCGCGAACAGCGCCATGTCGATGCCCGGAACCGTCGCACCGACGGCCAGCATCACCGGCAGCAGCGCGGTGACGTGCGCGGTCACGCTCGCGAACAGGTAGTGCGTGAAGTAGAACACCAGCACCAGCACCACCATCGCGGCGAACGGCGAGAACCCGGTCATGTGCGCGGCGACCATGTCCGCGAACCACTTGACGAAGCCGACCTTGTTCAGCCCCTCGGCCAGCGCTACCAGTGTCGCGAACCAGGCCAGCGTGTTCCACGCGGCCGAGTTCTTCATCATGTCGTCCCAGGTGACGACTCTGGTGAGAAGCATCAGGCAGATCACGACCAGCGCGGTGGTGGTCGCGTTGATGTAGTCGCCGCCAAAGATCCACAGCGCCAGCGCGATGACGACCAGCACGGCAAGCGTCATCTCGCGGGTGGTGAAGCCGCCCATCTTGTCGAGTTCGCCGGCCGCCCAGTTGGGAACTTCGTCGCCGGACTTGATCGTCGGCGGATAGATCCAGTACGTGAGCAACGGGATCAGGATCAGCAGCAGGATGCCGACCGGCGCAAACGCCATGAACCACGTGGTCCAGCCGATGGTGAGCTTCGACGTCTTGGCGACGAGCTCGACGGCCAGGAGATTGGGTGCCAGCGCAGTGAGGAACATCGAACTGGTCACGCAGGTGGTGGCGATGGCGACCCACATCAGGTACGAGCCGATCTTGCGTGCCGACGGGTCGTTGGGCTTCGAGTCGTAGAGCATCGGCAGGTTGCGGATCACCGGATAGATCGTGCCGCCGCTGCGCGCGGTGTTCGACGGCGTGAACGGCGCCAGGATCGTGTCGGCAACCGTCACCGCGTAGCCGAGCGTCAGTGTCCGCCGGCCCATCTTGCGTACCAGGATCAGCGCGATGCGCTTGCCCAGGCCGGTCTTGTCGTAGCCCAGCGCGAACATGAAGGCGCCGAAGATCAGCCACACGGTGGCGTTCGAGAAACCGGACAGCGCCCACGCGAGCGCGGCGTTCGCCGGCTTGAAGCCCGCCTTCGCCACTTCGGCCGGCGCATAGAGCACCCACGGTGCCAGCACCGTGATCAGCGTGACGCCGATGAGTCCGATCGCCCCGCCCGGCAGCGGTTCGAGCATCAGGCCCACGATCACGCCGGCGAAGATCGCGAAGAAGTACCAAGCGTGGGGCGCGAGACCCGCGGGGGCGGGCAGCAGCGCCAGGAGGATGGCGACCGCAACCGGCGCCAGGGCTTTCCAGGATAGCTTCATCTCGTTTTCCTTGCGGTTGGGAACGCGGTCGTCAGCGCCGCACCGGCATGACGCTTCTGAGTCCATTGCCTGCCGCGGCGGGCCGCGTTGCTGATGACTCGATGATCCGCCCTGCGGCGCGCCGCCCCGTTGATCCGTATCAAGGCGGCATGGGAATGCGGCTGTTCTTGGTGGCGGCCGGTATCGCAGCGGCTTTGCCGAAGATCAAAGCAGTCGCACCGCACCCCCGGTAGAGTTTGACCACGAGATCAATCCGCAGGAGAAAGATGTGTTCGTCCGTACGCTGCTCTTCGTCGCTCTCGTTGTGGTCGGCATGCCGGGCGCGCAGGCGGCCGGCGAAGCCGCTTTGTGTGTCGTGGACGAGGCCGCCGTCGCGTCCGCCGCGCGGTCCGCGGCCGACGATCTCTTCACCCGGCCCGAATCGAGCATCCCGGCCGCGAAGCGCACGACCCGCGGGCTCTACGTCACCGCGCAGGACGCGTACGACATGGTCAGTGCCATGCCGGACAAGGTGCTGTTCATCGATGTGCGCACGCGCGGCGAGCTGCAATTCATCGGCATGCCGACGATGGTGGATGCGCACGTACCCTTCCTGCTCGATACGTCGCCGCCGCAGTGGGACGAGGCGAACGCGACGTTCAAGCTGGCGGCCAACCCGACGTTCGTCGCGGACGTCGACAAGCGCCTCGCGCAAAAGGGCATCACGCGCGATGACCCGGTGGTCGTGATCTGCCAGGGCGGCGGGCGCGCCGCGCGCGCCGTGAACGCATTGACGCAGGCCGGCTACACGAAGGTCTACACGACCATCGACGGCTTCGAAGGCGATCCGGTGGCCGATGGCCCGCACAAGGGCGAACGGCTCGTCAATGGCTGGCGCAATGCCGGCCTGCCGTGGACCGCGAAGCTCGACCGCGCGAAGATGTACGGGCTTCAGTAAACGAAGGGCGCGCTTCGCCGGACGAATCCATGCGGCTGGTCCGAGCTCATCCCGATATTGAAGCGACCCCGATCGCCATTGGCGTCGCTCATGCGGCGGCGCGTGCGGTGATCCAGTTCGCCTCGAATTCGTCCGCCGGAACCGGCCGGCCGAAGTAGAAGCCCTGCACCTCATCGCATTTTCGGTGCCGCAGGAAGGCCACCTGCAGTTCGGTCTCGACGCCTTCCGCGATCACCCGGTATCCCAGTGCCTGGCCGAGGCGCAGTATCGCGTTGCAGATCGCCTCGGAATTGCGGTCGGCGCCGATGTCGTCCACGAATGACTTGTCGATCTTGATCGCGTCCACCGCAAAGAGCTTGAGGTAGGCCAGCGACGAATAGCCGGTGCCGAAATCGTCGATCGATACGCGGACGCCGAGCAGGCGCAGCTTGGCCAGCGTGGCGGCGGTCTGCTGCACGTTCTTCATGGCGGCGGATTCCGTGATCTCGATCTCGAGCAGATCCGGAGCGACGCCGGCCGCGGTCAGCGCAAGTTCGAGTCGCTGATCGAGATCCGGAAGCATGAATTGCCGCGCCGAAAGGTTGACCGCCAGGCGCGGCGCGTGGCCGTGACGGTCCTGCCAGGTGCGCAGCAGCGCACAGGCCTCGGCGATCACCCGGTCGCCAAGCCGAACGATCAAGCCGGTGCCTTCCGCCAGGGGGATGAAATCGGCGGGGTTGACGATGCCCCGATCCGGGTGCCGCCAGCGCAGCAGCATCTCGGCGCCGGTGAGGCGCCTCTCGCCCGATGCTCCGAGCGAGAATTTCGGCTGCAGGACGGTGACGAATTCGCCGGATTCGATGCCGCGCTCCATGTCGCGGCGCAGCGCGTGCCGTAGCCGGGCCTCCTCCCCGAACGACGGCGCATAGAACTCGTAGTGAGTTCCGTCTTCGTCCCGGATCCGCGCCAGCGCCAGCTCGGCTTCGTTGATCAGGACATTGCCGTCCAGCCGGCTGGACGGCGTGCTGGCGATGCCGATGCGCACCGCCAAGGGGCCGGGCGTTGCACCGCCAAGTTCGTAACCTTGTGCCACGGACATGAGCATGCGTTCTGCAAACTCCACGGCAACGGCCGACTTGAACTCGCCATTCGCGCGCGCCACCGCGAACCGGTCCGCGCCGAGGTGCGCCACGAAATCGCCCGGCGGTACCGCCTGGACGAGCCGCGCGGCGAACTGACGCAGCAAATCGTCGCAACAGTCGGGACCGAAACTCGCGTTCAGGATCCGGAACTGGCGCAGGTTGACGAGGTATAGGGTCACGGAAGATGTTGCGCTTCCGGCCGTGGCGCCAAGCCGGGTGAGGTGCTGCAGCAGCGCTGTTCGGTTGGGCAATCCAGTCAGCGGTTCGTGGCTGGATACATAGCGCGTGCGCTCCTCGGCCAATTCGTGATCGCGACGCTTGGACGCGGCAACCTGCTCCAGCAGGGAATCGTGCGCGGCGATCAGCTCGCCAATCTCATCGTGCCGCGTGTGTTGGATGACGTAGCGGTCGGCGTGGTCGGGCTCGGCGGCGGCCGCGCGGGCAGACGCCCGCAGGCGCAGCACCGGCCGCAGGACGAGGTGATGCAGTACCAGCATGGTGCCGATGGTGACCACCAGCCCGATGATCGCCACCAGTCCGGCGATGCGCAGCGTATACGCGGCCACTTCGCCGAACACTGCGGAGGTGTCGACCCGCGCTGCGACCACGAGGCCGCGCTCGCTCGGCCAGGACAGGTCGAGACGCGATCCGTCGGCAGATCGCTTTGGCTGCGCCGCCATCGGCGCCGCATGCGCGAGTCGGCCGTCGAGGCCGTCGACGTCGCCGGATGCCGCGACGCGCGTACGCGCCGGCCCGGCGACCAGGATCCCGGTGATGCCGTAGCGTCCGACGGCATTGCGCAGGCCTTCTTCGAGCATGCCGGGTCGCGTGCCATAGTCTGCCGCGGCCAACGTCGGCTCGATGGTGATGATCGCCGCGGTCGTGCGCTGTTCGAGCATGGCCGCCTCGAAGCGTTGCGCAGACGGGACGAGGATCACGCTTTCGATGGCGACGAACAGCACGAACACCCACGCTGCGATCTTCCAGCACAGCCGACAACCAAGCAGTTGCCGCCAGTCCTTCATAGCGGGCATCGACGGCTCCTCTCCAGGGCGATTCTTCTGGGTCGGCGGCCGCTGCCGGGAATTACGGATGTACGTTGCCGGCTGCGCTGCGCCGGCGACCGCTGGTCGGCGGTGCCCATGGTGGATCGGGACGAATGACCCGCACGGGCGTGGTTCTCCCAGTGGTCGCGTGCACGCTGCGTGTGGCGACCGGCGGCGTCGTGCTTGATGGCAATGCGCTGCAGTGTGCTCGTTGCGCGCGACGGTGGAGCGAGCCCGGGAAAGGCAGGACTGCCGGCGCTTGACGCGGACTGCTTGCGGCCACGAGCGGTCATCGTGCGAACGCCGTGACAGCAGACATTCGCGCAGCAAGGCCACGGGAGGATAGGACTTCCGATTTTTGCAACTGGCGGAGGCCGGCGAAGCGAGCCAGCGCACCACTGCGTGATGTTCAGCGATGCTGGCCAGACAGACTGCTATGGGTCACGGCGGATCTCCGCGAGCTGCCCCTTGCGAGAGCAGCACGATGAGCCTACATTGCCCTCGCTGGAAGGCAGGCAATGTATCGCCTGCATTCCGGTTTCGCAGAGGGCGGGTCAGCGCCGATCGTCACACAAAAATGGGGAGACAAGATGAACACGGTTTTACGCAAGCTCGGATTGCTGGTCGCGACGGTAGCGTTGTGGTTCGTCGGCGCCGCCGTGCTAGTGCCGCAGATGGCCGCGGCGAAAGCGCCCATCATTGATCCCACATCCTGTGGAGCCGGGGCCGGACCGATCGACGATTACTGCACCTTTTTTGATACTGGCGAGGATGTCGTCGTCGCGCGTGGGTCGTGCAACGGCTTGTATTCGTGCATCGGTCTCGGAAACGGCACCCGTATTGGCCACGATTCCTGCAAGGCCGCGGAAGCCTGTGGGAATACCGGAGCCTTCGAGGGAAGCAGCCGCATCGGCAACGGCTCCTGCAATGGCTACGCGGCTTGCGCCGACGCGGGATTTGCTGGCGGAAGCAGCAACATCGGAAACGGCGCCTGCAATGCCGACGTCGCCTGCCGCATCGCCGGAGGCTGGGCCGGAAGCAGCAGCAGCATAGGTAACGGCTCCTGCAATGGCGAGGGCGCTTGTCTGGACGCCGGAGGCTCCGGCAAAAGCCGCGTCAACAACAATTCCTGCAATCACGCGTTCGCCTGCGTGGATGCCGGAGCCAACGGCGGAAGCAGTACCATTGGCAACAGTTCCTGCAATGGCCTGGAAGCCTGCGAGCAGGCGGGAATCAACGGAACCAGTGTCATCGGCAACCGTTCCTGCAATCTCGCGAACGTCTGCGCGTCGGTTGGAACTTCTGGTGACAACAGTGTCATCGGCAACAACAAGTTCAACTGATCGAGTGCTGCGACACTTAGCACACGAACCCCGCCCGCGTGGCGGGGTTTTCCTTCGTACATTGCCGCAGGACGCCGCAACGGGCGTCATTGCGTTGCGCACGAGTTTTGCCGCTGTGCGACTGACGCGTCGTTGGGCCGAAGCCCGTTGTGAAACTTGGCTGAACCAGCCCGGGAGAAGCGGTTGCAGCGATCGGCCGCTTTCTGCGACCGGCCATTACTGCTGTGGGTCGCGAGCAGTCATTTGCAATTGCACGTCTTGCCTTTGAAGCGTGGAAAGAGCGCGCGACCCCGAAGAATCGGTCAATAGTCCTATTGATCGCCTGAAATTCGTTGCCTATCGTTTCTGTTCGGCACCCATGGTGGGCTTGCGGTTCTCGAGTGGATTGTGTAAGATATTGTGTAAGGAGCTACACATGGCAACCAATCTCGCGCTTGACCCCGATCTCATCAACCGTGCTGTCAAGGTGAGCGGCGAAAAAACCAAGAAGGCGGCGGTTACTCGTGCCTTGGAAGAATTCATCTCCCGCCGTAGCCAGACACGTCTGGTGGACCTGATGGGCAAGCTCGAATGGGATGATTCGTTCGACTACAAGTCGGAGCGCACCCGGCGGTGACGCTGTTCGTCGACACCAGCGTCTGGTCGCTGGCATTCCGCCGCGATCAAGCCTCGCCTGCTCCCGAGGTCCGCAAGCTGCGCGACGCGCTGGAAGGAGGCGAGACCATCGTGATCACCGGTCTCGTCCTGCAGGAATTGCTGCAGGGATTTGCCGGCCCGCGTGCCCGCAAGGACATCATCGACCGGTTTGGCGCCTTGCCGATTCTCAGCCCGGACCGACAGGATCATGTCGACGCTGCCGATCTGCGCAATCGATGCCGTCGTGCCGGCGTGCAGATTGGCACGATTGACGCCGCGATCGCACAGCTCTGCATTCGTCACCAACTTACGCTCCTTAGCACCGACAACGACTTCGCACTTGCCGCGCGGCACTGCACGCTTCGCGTGTGGAATGCATCGCGTCCCGAGCGATGATCCATTTTTCTGCCCCACCATTGCTTGCTCTGAAAGCAGATTCGCAAGTCAACCTGCGTAAAGGTGCTGACGCACGCCGCGACAGGTGCAACGAGTACACAACTTGAGCGGACTACTATCTGGTGGATGGCGCTTCTGCGCGGCCCCGATGATGGATCGGTACGATTGACCAGCACTGGCGCGGCTCTCCGCCCGGTCGTGTGCACGACGTGTGCAATGGCTAATGACCCCGCACTTGACTATTTAGTTTGATCGACCGCTTGCATCTGCATGCAGAGGCACGCCAAGCCAATCGGAAGCGGACCTGAAAGCAAGCGCCCTGACTCCACCAATGACCATGCGAGTATCACACCGCCAACCAGGATGGCGGCCATCCCAACCGCGAAGCGTCGGTCGAAGTTCTCCCGGCCAGGAAAGGCCGTCCCTCGCCTAGTCGCCAGTGTAGTTCGCTGCGACGAAGTTGCCGGGCGCGGTCAGGATGATGTAGAGCGTCCCCTTGGTCTTGTCCGTCGCCGCAGGGTCTTTGTAGGCAACGCGCCACTCCTTGCCCTTCTTGCCGTCGACCAATTGCGCCTTGTCGACCTTGATGGCTTGCCAGGACTTCGGGAGCTTGCCCGAAGCAACCAGCGCGTCCTTGCGCTTGTCCGCGCAGCCCATTGCCACCTGCTCGGAGGCAGGTGTGCTGCCGTGGAAATGGCAGCTGCCTTCAGAGGCGGACCACGCAGGCGTGCTGGTGAACGACATGACGGCTGCTAGTGCTGCGAGGGAGAGATAGGTCTTCACAATATTCCTTTCGGTTGGAGGTCAGATTTTGTTGCGACCGGGGTCAGCGCTTTTGTCGATTTCCAGATCCTCGTGCGCATGTTCATGTTCCGCAGCGGGGAAGCGGAAACTATCGGGCGCGACATCGTGGTGATAGCTGTGCAACTGCATCAGCAGCAACAGGGCTCCGGCATACATCAGGGCTCCGTTGGCAGCGATGCTGAAGCGTCCAAACGACGAACGCCGACGCCACATGGCTAGTAAACTCACCATTACCGCAAGCGCCGCAATCTGCCCCAGTTCAACGCCCAGATTGAAGCTGAGTATGCGTATCAGCAGACTTGTTCGGTCGTCGCCCAGCGGCAGCTGTTGCAGCCTGGTGGACAGGCCAAAGCCGTGCAGCAATCCGAATCCAAAGACAACCCAGAGTAGATTCGGAGATCGCACGTCGAAGTACTTCTGGAAGCC
>JANNYI010000326.1:0-6274 GCA_031410015.1 Betaproteobacteria bacterium
GCCCTGGCGGCCGGTGCGCTCAACATCGAACGCACCGATTGCCTGGTGCAAACCATCGCGGCCGGGAAGGGACTGCGCAACGATGTTGTCGATCGCACCGTGGCGCTGGTCGACGGGTGGCTGGAGCGCAATCGCCACAAGGCGTCCTGACCCGATTGCGACACGCGGAGGGTGGCGAACCACATGGTTCGGACCGGCGCAACTCCACCCGTTGCCATCCGTGCCGGCCAGGCTTCAGCCGCGCATGGCGTCGCGGAACCCCTCAAGGCAGCAGATCGTCGATCGTCGCAGGCCCGGGTCCCGGCGTGATCAGCGTCGGCCACTGCTTCGAGCCGAACGGTACCAGCGGCGGCAGGAACGGCGTCATGCCGCGCTTGGCGCTTTCCGCGATGATGGCCTTGCGCGCATTGCCCCCCATCAATTCATAATCCATCAGGTGATACGCACCGAAGAACACCTGACCCACCGAACGGTCGGCGATGATGCGCGTCAACGACTCCAGCATGTCGTCAGGCGTGGTGGTGAACGACACCGTCTCGATCAGCAGCAGTCGGTCGTTGATCGCCTCGGGCCCGAAGAACTGCGCCAGCACGCTGAAGATCACATTGTTCTGGCGCGCCACGTAGATCGTGTTGCTGGCCGCGTAGGTCTTGTCCCAGTCGGGGCCGAGCATTTTTTTCCATTCGGCGAGCACGCCCATCCAGTGCGCAACCTGCGTTTCCGCGGCCCACGCCACATCGAGTTTCAACAACGGCGCCTGTTGCTTGCCGAAGGCCAGCAATGCGTCATAGGTAATTACGCCTTTGGCGAGGCACGCGTCCATGAACGCGATATTGTTGCGCAGGATCGCGCGGTTGTTGTCGCGCCAGTCGGCCTGCATCGGCAATGCGTCGAGCGTGTCGAGCGCCGACTGCATGCGGCTGCGATACGACAGCATCGAGCCGCGCCACGACGTGTCGGCCGGATTGTCGACATAGGGCAGCACGATTTCGGAGATGGCCATCGTGCTGTGGCCCACCGACTTCAGCAGCTGATACGTCAGCGGCACCTGCGGCGCTTCGAGCGGTGGCATGCCGGGACGGTAGAGGATGAAGCGGCCGCCGGCACCGGAAAAGAGCCCTAGGATGATCGGATGCCGGCTGCGGATGTTGCCGGCAAATATCTTCGCCGCGTCGCCATAGAGTTCGAACATCGTCTTGTTGAGTTGCAGGATGTTCTGCGCGGCAACGTCGCTCGCGGGACGCGCCGGCGTGCCGACCAGGCTCTGCAGTTCAGCGGGCGGCGCGGCGGCGATTGCCGAGGTGATGCCGAATGTAACGCAGAGCGTCACCAACACCGCGGCCAGACAGACTCGTTTCATTGATGCTCTCCAAGGATGGAAACCATGCGGATGCAGGCGCCATGTTGCGAAACTGGTCACCGCCATCCGCAAGGTTCATACCACGGCGCAGGTTCGTCTACCAGAGGATACGCGGAAGGCGGTACTCTTGGCGGCGCGAGAACACTTCTTGCTTTGTGCCCCGGGCATCGCTTGGCGGGCGCCAGTCGATACGCAAACGGAAAGGCGGGGCATGGAACTATCGCGGCGCGAATTCGTGAAGCTGGTGACCGGAAGCGGCATCGTGCTGACATTTTCACCGTTGGCGATCGGCGCTGTGCCGGGTTTCGCGGATCGCGAGACGTTGCCCGGGCGGGCGCAATGGAACCCCGCGGTCGGCGGTCGCGGCCGCATCGACGGCGTGGCCAAGGTCACCGGCGCCAAGCTGTATGCATCGGATTTTCGCGCGACCGACATGCCCGGCTGGCCGGCGACGACCGCCCACGCGATCCTGGTACGCGCCAATGATGCGACGCACATCTTCACCGGGCTCGACCTTGCGCGTTTGCGCGGGACGATGGCACCCACGGTGGTGGTCACGGCGGCCGACCTGGTTCGTGCCGGCACGCGGGTGCCCGATTTCTTCAAAGGCGATCTCTTCTGCCCGGCGGGGCGCACGCCGCTGTATCTCGGCCAACCCGTGGCGTTGCTGCTGTTCGAAACCTTTGCTGCGTTCAACGCGGCGCGTCTCGCGATCCGCAGCGGCAAGTTCGTCCAATTCGGCCAGGCCACGCCCGCCGTCGCGCAGACGCCGTACGGCTCCAATCGCTTCGTCCGCGTAGCCGGTCCTGCGGCGACGGGTCCCGATGTTTATTCGCCGCTGCAGGCGGGTTGGGTCGGGCCGCTTCGCTTCGTCAAGGGTAATACGCCGGTGTGGGCGCCCGGCAGTCCCTCCGGTCCGGCCAGCGCGCAGGCGTCGTACTACGGCGACCAGATCCGCGCGGAGCTGGCTACGGCCAATCCCGACGTACTGATGCTCGACCGCACGTTCGAGACACAATCGATCGACCCGATGTTCCTCGAGCCAGAATCGGGGCTGGCATGGTACGACGCCACCACGAAAAAACTCGACTTGGTGGTGGGCGTGCAGTCCCCGGCCGAAGCGGCGGATTCGGTGGCCCATCTGCTTGGCAAGGCGCGCGCGGCGTTCAAGCCCACGCACATCAACACGCATTTTGCGTACGTTGGTGGCGGCTTCGGCGGGCGCGACCATACGTCGTTTCCGCTCTACATGGCGTTGGCGGCAATATTCCTGCCGGGTCGTCCCGTGCGGCTTGCGCATGATCGTTACCAGCAATTCCAGGGCGGCATCAAGCGCCATGCGTTCAAGATGCACACGCGCATCGGTGTTGACAAAGGCACCGGAAAAATCCGCGCGTTTGCCGCGGACCACGTGCTGGACGGCGGCGGGCTCGCAAATTTTTCCCCCAGCGTGGCCGATGTCGGGGCCTTGGGCGCCATCGGCATCTACGCCATTCCAACAGTCGATGTCACCACGGTGGCGGCGCATTCGCGCGGTGTCACGGCAGGCTCGATGCGCGGGTATGGCACGTTGCAGACGATGACGGCGCTGGAGGTCCTGATCGACGAGGCGGCCCTCGCGTTGCGCCTCGATCCGATCGAATTTCGCCGCCGCAACGCGTTGCCCACCGACGGGCGCACCTTGGCCGGCAACACCTATGTCGGTGTGGTGCGCACGCCCGAAATCCTCGACAAGCTCGATCGCCATGCGCTGTGGCAACAGCGTGCTGCGGCCAAGACGCAAGCCGCCGCCGGCTTCGTCGTCGGCACCGGCGTTGCCTGCGTCACCAAGGACTTCGGTAGCGGCGCCGACTGTTCGCTGGCCACCATCGAACTGGCCCCCGATGGGCGCATCGCGATCAACAGCGATGCAGTCGAGATGGGCACTGCCATCGGCACGGCGCTTGCCAATCGCGCCGCCGCGATCATGGGTGGCATGGCTGATGAAGTGCAGATGGCGCGCGTGGATGTCTTCGGACCACTGGAGCTGATGACATCGGGAGACCCCTACAGCGGCAACCAGGCGGCGCAGGATGCCGCCGCGCGCAATCCGCGCTGGGTGCCGCAGATCAGTTCACCGTCGAGCTCGTCGGTAGGCGCGCACGTCAGCACGCACGGCGCCGCCGAGGCCGCCAAATTGCTATTCCGGTTCGGACTGTGGCCGGCGGCGCTCGACCTGTGGGGCGTGCAGGCGGGCGATCCGTTGGCGGGCCAATGGGCGTCCGCGCGCTGGAATGACGGCACGCTGGCGGTGCCCGGCAAGGCACCGCTGCCGCTGTCCGCGCTCGCCGCGCGCGCGCACCAGCGCAAGTTGGTTACCGGCGTCATGGTCCACGGTTTCTCGCGCTGGGCATGGGCGGCGGCCACGTTCACGGTGGCCGGGCAATCGTTCACGACCGACATCGACGCGCTGGCGGTGCGTTTTGGCGACGGCAATTTCACCCGGATCGACCGCCGCAACGTGAAGTTTCCGCCCACGGTCTACAACCGCTTCGGCACGTCGTATTCGACGATCTGCGGCACGCTGGTGCGGGTTGCGATCGAACGCGCCACCGGCGCATTGCGCATCGTGAAGGCCTACAGCGTCGTCGAATGCGGCAATACGCTGGTGCCGGAAGTGGTGCGGGGACAGATGCAGGGCGGCTTTGCGATGGGCATGGGCCAGGCGTTGCTGGAATATCTTCCGCCCTTCGAGGACGGACCCGGCAACGGCACGTGGAACCTCGGCCAATACGTGGTGGCGCGCGCCAGCGACCTGCCGATAGGCGATCTCGAGTGCGAAATCCTGCCCCCGGTGACGCCGGCAGACCCGCCCAAAGGCATGGCGGAAGTGGTGTCGATTCCAGTGATTGCGGCGCTCGTCAACGCAATCGCCGATGCGACGGGACACCGCTTTGCGGCGCTGCCCGTCACCCCCGCGATGCTCCAAGGAGTGCTGAAGTGACCACGCTGCGCATCACCATCAACGGACAGGCGCATGGACCTGTAGAGGTCACCGACGATCTGTCGATGAACGATTACCTGCGCGAGTTTCTCGGCATGACCGGCACCAAGTTCGGCTGCGGCGCCGGGCAGTGCCTGGCCTGCGCGGTGATCATCGATGCGCCCGACGGCACTAGCATTACCAGTCCCACGTGCATCGTCCCCGCGGTCGCGTTCAACGGCAAATCGATCCGCACCATCGAAGGCCACGCGAAGAACGGCGAACTATCGCCGCTACAGAAGGCGTTCATCGACCATTTTTCGTTTCAATGTGGCTATTGCACCGCGGGCTTCCTCAACGAAGGGCAGGTGCTGCTTGAGCGACTGGCGAAGACACCCGTGGCGCGTGCCGACCTGCCGCAGACCATCCTCGAAAGTCTCAACGGGCACCTGTGCCGGTGCACCGGCTACGTGAAGTACCACGAGGCCGTGCGCGACGTGATCCTCGCCGACCCGAAGCGCTACCTTGTCTGACCAACGCGCGTTTGCCGGGAGCATCGTCAGAATGAATGTGCAACGACAGGTGGCGCGGTTCACGGGCATTGTGGTGATGCTTGCGGTCCTGGTCGCAGGCGTAACCGAGGCACGCGCAGCCGATCCGCCTGTAACGCTGGCGGCACCGGAAAGTTTCGCCGCCATCGCCGATCCCGCGGCGCGATCGGCGGCGATATTCACCGAACTCGGCCGTGTGCTGACCAATCCGCGCTGCGTCAATTGTCATCCGGTGGGCGACCGACCGCTGCAAGGCGAGGTGGCCAATCGACGTCTGCACCAACCCCCGGTGGCGCGTGGCGCCGATGGCTTTGGAACCGTGTCGATGCGATGCGCCAGCTGCCATCAGGGCGCCAACTTCGACGCAGGCGCGATGCCCGGACACGCCCACTGGCACCTGGCGCCGCTCGAGATGGCATGGCAGGACAAGTCGGTGGCGCAGATCTGCGCGCAGATCAAGGACCCGGCGCGCAACGGCGGCCGCACGCTCGCGCAGATTCACGAGCACATCGCCACCGACACGCTGGTGGGGTGGGCCTGGGCGCCCGGCTTTGGTCGCGCCCCAGCGCCGGGTACGCAAGCGCAAGCGGGCGCGCTGGTCGACGCGTGGATCAAGACCGGCGCAGCCTGCCCGTAAAGGGGTCAGGGTCGAATTGACAATTCGACCCTGACCCCTTTTTTAATTCGACCCTGACCCCTTTGTTTGGGTCTACGTGCGCGCCGGCATCGGCTCGTCGTCGGTATTGGGTTCCGGCTGCTCGGCGGCGCGCATGTCGTCGACGGGACCATCCTCCACTACCGCCACCTCGTCCACCGCCACGTCGTGCGGCAGGAAGCCACCCGACTGGTGCTTCCATAGCATCGCGTATTGCCCGTCGAGGCGCAGCAATTCGTCGTGCGAGCCTTCTTCCACGATGCGGCCCTGTTCGAGCACGATCAGGCGATCCATGCGCGCGATGGTGGACAGGCGATGCGCGATCGCGATCACCGTCTTGCCTTCCATCAGTCCCAGCAACTGGTCCTGGATCGCGAGCTCGACCTCGCTGTCGAGCGCGGATGTGGCTTCGTCCAACACCAGGATCGGTGCGTCCTTCAGCACCACGCGCGCGATGGCGATGCGCTGGCGCTGGCCGCCCGAGAGCTTGACGCCGCGCTCGCCCACGTGCGCGTCGTAGCCGGTGCGGCCCTTCCAGTCCTGCAGGTCCATGATGAATTCGTGCGCCTGCGCCTTGCGCGCAGCGCTTTCGACTTCCGCCGCCGAGGCACCCGGCCGGCCATAGGCGATGTTGGCGGCGATGGAGCGATGCAGCAGCGACGTGTCCTGCGTGACCATGCCGATGGCCGCGCGCAGGCTTTCCTGCGTGACATGGCCGATGTCCTGCCCGTCGATGCGGATGCTGC
>JANNYI010000327.1:0-11658 GCA_031410015.1 Betaproteobacteria bacterium
GACGTCGCCAACCTCGAGCAGGTCAACCGGCTGATCATCCAGGACATGCAGGACGGCGTGCTGGTGGTGGACCTGAATGGCGTGGTCCGCGGACACAACGCGCAGGTCACGCGCCTGCTGGGCGGCTTCGGTCGCATGCGCGGCGGCATGCGTCTCGCCGAATTCAGCACGACGCTGCACGACTACTGGCGGCGCTGGCAGGAGGACTTGAACGAGGTGCTGCCGCCGTTCAAGGTCGAGGCCACGCAGCGGTTGCTGCGCGTGCGGCTCGTGCGGATCGGCACCGGCTTGAACGGCGGCACGCTCATCTATCTCGAGGATCTCGGCCGGGCGCAGACCGAGGCGCAGCAGATGAAGCTCGCGGCGATGGGCCGGCTGACGGCGTCGATCGCGCACGAGGTGCGCAATCCGCTGTCCGCAATCAACCAGGCGTCGCAACTGCTGGAGGAGGATGGCGCCGTCGCGCCGGAAGGCGCGCGCCTGCTGGGCATGATCCGCAACAACGCGAAGCGCATCGACCGCATCGTCGGCGAGGTGCTGCAGCTGAACCGGCGCGACCGGCAGCAGCCCGAAGTCGTGATGTTCGGCGATTTCATCCGCACCCTCACCGACGAGATCCAGGAAGCGGAGCACATGCCGCCCGGCGGCGTGGCCATCCAGATTCCGGACGACCTGCTGATCATCTTTGATCGCGGCCACCTCAACCAGATCATGTGGAATCTCGTGCGCAACGCGTGGCAGCACTGCCAGAAGCGCGAAGGCAGCATCCGCATTGTCGCGCGCGCCGGCTACATGGGCGACGCCGTGATCTGCGAACTGAACGACGACGGCCCCGGCATTCCCGCCGAGCTGCGGCCGCAGATCTTCGAACCCTTTTTCACGACCCGCCCCGGGGGCACCGGGCTGGGTCTCTACATCGCACGCGAGCTTGCCGATGCCAATGGCGCGGCGCTCGAGTTGTTGCCCAAAGGACCCGGCGCGCACTTTCGCATGACGTTGAAGCGCGCGCTGCCACCGGAACGTCCGGCATAAGAAACGATATGCAGTTGGCGCAGGAGGAAGAAGCATGAGCAGACGAATTCGCGGACAACCGAAGGTGCTCGTCGTGGACGACGAGCCCGACTTGCTGGAGCTGCTCGAACTCACGTTGTCGCGGATGGGTCTCGACACGTCGCGCGCGGAAACCGTGGGCGAGGCCATCCGCCTCCTCGACAAGGATTCGTTCGACCTCTGCCTCACCGACATGCGGCTGCCCGACGGCGAGGGCCTGCGCGTGGTCGAGCACATCCACCAGAAGGGACTGGATGTGCCGGTGGCGGTGATCACGGCCTTCGGCAGCGCCGAAAACGCCGTGGCGGCGCTCAAGGCCGGCGCCTTCGATTACCTGTCGAAGCCGGTGGCGCTCGAGCAGCTGCGCGCGCTCGTGAAGCAGGCGCTGAAGGTGCCGGAAAAGGTGCAGCCTGCAAGCTCGTACCAGCTCCTTGGCGAATCGCCGGCGATGCTGCAGGTGCGCGGCCTGATCGAGCGCCTCGCCAAGAGCCAGGCGCCGGTGTTCATCAACGGCGAATCGGGCAGCGGCAAGGAACTGGCGGCGCGGACGATCCATTTGAACGGACCGCGCGGCGAGCTGCCCTTCGTGGCGGTCAACTGCGGCGCGATTCCCGAGAACCTGATGGAGAGCGAATTCTTCGGCTATCGCAAGGGTGCGTTCACGGGCGCCGAGGCCGATCGCGACGGCTTCTTCCAGGCCGCCAACGGCGGCACGCTGTTCCTGGACGAAGTGGCCGACCTGCCCTTGCCGATGCAGGTGAAGCTGCTGCGCGCGATCCAGGAGAAGAAGGTGCGCAAGGTCGGCGCCACGCAGGAAGAACCGGTGGACGTGCGCATCATCAGCGCCACGCACAAGAAGCTGGGGGCACTGGTCGAGTCCGGACACTTCCGGCAGGATCTCTACTACCGCCTGCACGTGATCGACCTCGGCATGCCGTCCTTGCGTGAGATGGGCGAAGACATCCCGCTGATTGCCAACGCCATCCTCGCGAAGCTCACGCGCGGCACGACGGCGCGCCTGCTGCCCGAGGCCGTCAAGGCCCTCGAGCACTATCCGTTTCCCGGCAACGTGCGCGAGCTGGAAAACATTCTCGAGCGCGGGCTTTCGCTGGCCGCCGATCCGGAGAACATCACCGCCGAGGACCTGCATCTGACGCCGGTGGCCGATGATTCCGACGGTCCGAGCACGCCGGGTGAAAAGTGGCCGCTGCAGGATTATCTCGACCGTGTCGAACGCACGGCGATCAACGAGGCGCTCGAGAAGACACGCTTCAACCGCACCGCCGCAGCGAAGTTGCTGGGTATCACGTTCCGGGCGATGCGCTACCGGATGGAACGGCTGGGAATCAAGTAAGCAAACAAGCACACGTAGGGAGATGACCATGCCGGTATTGACCTTCGACCACCTCATCCACAGCCAGGCACTGCGCGACGTCGTCGCCCGGCTGGCGGATTCCGCGCCGGGGTTGGTGCTGACGACCGGCGGGACCGGCAGCGGCAAGCTGACAACCCTGCTGGCGCTGGCCCAGCGCCTGGCAGGGCCCGGCCAGGAAGTGCTGTTCGTCACCGACGACCCGCAAAACATCGTGCCCTTCGCGCCGCTGCCGGACCACTGGCGTGAGGTTCTGGTCGAGCCGAACGCGCAAGCGTGGCAGCGCGCGCTCGGCGGCAGCGGAATGCCTGTTGACGCGATCGTCGTCGTGGCGCCGCTGCATGCGCTCAACGCCGCGGCCGTGCTGTCCGCGGCGGCCGGACGATGGCTTCTGGCCACGGTCGACACCCCCGCCATCGGGCTCGACGTGGCCGCCGCCGTCCATCGGCTGGGCGTTCGCAGCGAGGCGTTCATCGACAGCGTGCGGCTCGTCTGGTCGCAGCAACTGGTGGGAGCGCTGTGCAGCGCGTGCTCGGCGCCGGCGCAACTGTCGGCGGCCGAATCTGCCGACCTGTTCCCGGACGGTGTGCCGGGCGACGGTGTTCGCATCGAAGTCGGGTGTCCCGTCTGCCAGGCCGCGGCCCATGCTGCCCGCGGGACCCGCGGCAGCACCGCCATCTGCGACGCGACGCTGATCGACGAGCAGAGCCGGTCGGCGGTCAGGGCCGCGATGCTTGCCGGCGTTCCCTTGCCGGCAGCACCGGCATGGCACGTTGCGGCGCAGGATCAGGTGCACGAGCTCGTGGCGCAAGGGGTGATCGGCGTCGGCACGTTGCGCAACGTCATCGCGCGCAACCCGTCGCTGCGGGCACGCAACACATGAAGGGCGCGCCACGCGTGAACCTTGAGGTCGCCGCCCGCCGTCCGGCCGCCCGCATGCCATCATGTCCATGCACCGTTCGCTGAACGTCGATGTCGAAGGGCGGGTCGATCACGCGCATCAGATCGCCTCGCCCCATTGCGACGCCCGCCCTGCCCGTACGCCCATAACGCTGGCCGTCATCCACGGCATCGCGCTGCCGCCCGGCACCTACGTCGGCGATGGCGTGGAGCGGCTCTTCACCGGCACGCTCGACGCAGCCGCGCATCCGTACTACGCCACCATCGCGCACCTGCGCGTGTCGGCGCACTTCTTCATCCGGCGCCATGGCGCCCTGATCCAGTTCGTGCCGTGTGCGCAACGCGCGTGGCATGCCGGCGTGTCGAGTTGGCGCGGTCGCGAGCGCTGCAACGACTATTCGATCGGCATCGAGCTGGAAGGCGCGGACAACGTACCCTACGCGGCGCCCCAGTACGCCATGTTGGCCAGGCTGCTGGTGGCGCTCAAACGGCGGTATCCGCTGGAGGCCGCCGTGGGCCACAGCGATATCGCCCCGGGCCGCAAGACCGATCCCGGGCCAGCCTTCGACTGGGAGCGGCTTGCGTCATCCACGGGCTTTCGGCGGCTGGCATTGACGCCGGGTTGAGAACACAGCGGCGGCTCCCGGGTGCCGCGAGGCTTAAGCCTCGCCTACATGCGTCATGGGCGAAAAATCCCGCTTCCACGGCCACGCGGCGGAAACCGGTATAATCGCGGGTTAACTGGCTGTACCGTCCCGGAACGTCTCCCCGGACGTCGCAGCCGCTTTCGGTGCCCGTGCGCGGGCGCCACGACCGGAACCCGCAACGGCGCCCGCATAAGGCAGCGTTAAGGCAGTCCGGCGATCCTTGGAAAACAATGCAACTGCTCGCGGACTACTTTCCGCTCATTCTCTTCTTCGTGGCCTTCAAGTGGCAAGGCATCATGGTGGCGACCGCCGTCGCCATCGCGGCCTCGATCGCGCAGATTGCGTGGTTCCACTGGAAAGGCCACGTCTCGGTCGTGCACTGGCTGTCGTTCGGCATCATCGTCGTGTTCGGCGGCGCCACGCTGATCCTGCAGGACGAGGTCTTCATCAAATGGAAGCCCACCGTGCTCTACGGCGCATTCGGGCTGGTGCTGATGGCGGGCAAGCTTGTCCTCAACCGCGACCTCATCAGTTTCCTGCTGAAGGACATCGTGCTGCCGCCGGTCGTGTGGACGCAGGTCACGTGGTCCTGGATCCTATTCTTCTTCGCGATGGCCGCGCTCAACTGGTACGTCGCATTCCACTATTCGACGGAAGTCTGGGTCAACTTCAAGGTGTGGGGTGGCATCGGCCTCTTCCTCGCCTTTGCGCTGGCGCAGGGCCTGTTCCTTTCGCGCCACATGGTCGAAGCGCAAAACGAGCCGCAAAAGCCATGAACGCATCCGCAACGCCCGTGGCCATCACCCTCAAGACCCGCCTGGCGCCGCTGGCGGCATCGGTGCTGGAACTGGCCGACGACAGCGCCGAGCATGCCGGGCATGCGGGCGCCGCTGGCGGCGGTGGGCACTTTTCGCTGCTTATCGTGTCCGAGCAGTTCGTCGGTCTCAACCGCCTGGCCCGGCACCGCGCCGTGCTGGACCGTGTCGGCGACCTCATTCCCCATCCCGTGCATGCGCTTGCCATTCGCGCCTACAGCCCGGACGAATTCCCTTCCTGATGAAAGGATGTTTGCAATGACCCGAAATACCTTCGCCGTACCCCTGCTCGCCGCGCTGCTGCTCGCGGCGGGTGTCGTCAACGCCCAACCCGCCGCACCGAAGGCCGCCGCACCAGCGCCCGCCGCTGCGGGCAAATCGCTGTACCCGCAACAGCAATTCGACTTCATGCTGCGCGAGCGCACGCAGCAAGGCCAGCCGGATTCGCCGGAACTGCGCGCCGCCATCCGCGACGAGCTCAACACGCGCGAGTTGCTCGTGCGCGAAGCGAAGAAGGCCAATCTCGACAAGAACACCGAGATCAAGAACCAGATGGACCTGGCCGGCCAGACGGTTCTCGTCCGCGCCTACGTCACCGACTGGATCCGCAAGAACCCGATCAGCGATGCCGACCTCAAGAAGGAATACGATCAGGTCAAGGCGCAGATGGGCGACAAGGAATACAAGGTCAAGCACATCCTGGTCGAGAAGGAAGACGAGGCCAAGGACGTGATCGCCCAGTTGCAGAAGGGTGCCAAGTTCGACGACCTCGCCAAGGCGCGCTCGAAGGACCCGGGCTCCAAGGACCGCGGCGGCGACCTCGACTGGAACGCGCCGGGCGGCTTCGTGAAGCCGTTTGCCGATGCGATGGCTTCCCAGCCCAAGGGCAAGTTCTCGGCTACGCCGGTGCAGACGCAGTTCGGCTACCACGTGATCCTGGTGGAAGACGTCCGCGAAGCCAAGATCCCCCCGTTCGAGGAAGTGAAGCCGCAACTGCAGCAACGGATGCAGGCTGCCTATCTCGACAAGTACTTCAAGGAACTGCGCTCCAAGAACGGCGTGTAATTCGCGCCGCTGCAGCACGCACCAACGCAAAGGGCAGGCCATCCGGCCTGCCCTTTGTCATTGCGTTCGCGCCGTCAGTCGATCCTGGCGCCCGAAGCCTTGATCACAGGCAGCCAGCGCTGGTTCTCCACCCGGATGAACTCCGCGAACTGCTCGGCGCCGCGTTGGGTGACCGGGGTCCCGGCCTCGATGAATTTCTTCTGGATGTCCGGCCGCGCCAGCACCCGGTTGAGTTCGCCGGCCAGCTTCGCCACGACGTCCTTCGGCATGCCCGCCGGCCCCAGCAGGCCCTGCCACCCCGCCGTCTCGAGCTGTGGAAAGCCCGACTCCCGCATCGTCGGCACATCGGGAAGCTGCGGATCGCGCTCGGCGCTGGTCACCGCGATGGCCTTCAGCTTGCCCGCTTTCACCTGCGGCAGCAGCACCGCGCCCACGTCGATCATCAGGTGTGTCTGGCCGGTCATCAGGTCCGTGATGGCCGGGGCCGAGCCCTTGTAGGGCACATGCGCCATCTTCAGGCCCGCGACCATGTTGACGAGTTCGCCGTTCAAATGGGTGATCGACGCATTGCCGCCCGATGCGAAGTTGACCTTGCCGTCGTTGGCCCGCGCCCAGGCGATGAATTCCGCCATGTTCTTCGCGGGCACCGTCGGCGGGATCACCGCGACGAAGTAGGTGGACACGATCTGGCCGATCGCGGTGAAGTCCTTCACCGGATCGTACGGCGGCTTGGCCATCATCGACGGCGCGAGCGCGAACGGGCCGATGTTGGCGAGGATCAGCGTGTAGCCGTCCGGCGCGGCGCGGGCCACTTCGGTGGCCGCGATCACGCCGGCGGCACCGGGTTTGTTCTCCACCACCACCGGTTGCCCGAGGCCCTCGCTCATCCCCTGCGCGATCAGTCGCGCCGTGATGTCGATGCCGCCACCCGGCGGGAAGCCGACGACGAGGCGGATGGGCTTGGTGGGAAAGGCCTGCGCCTGCGCAACATCAACCACGGCAAGCACGAACCCTACGACCAGCATTGACTGGACTGCCAGATTCCAGCGGCGCATCACGTCGTCTCCTCGATCAGGGGGCTCCATGGTAACGCGATGCAGACCCTGCCGCGATCTGCGCGATACACCACACAAGAGGAGACGGAAGGTCCCGATGGCGCGGATTGCTGGACAGACCGTCGGCAAGGCAATACCCTTCGGGACGTTGGTGGCCCCTCCCTCTGCGGGGAGTGCGGTGCACCTTGGGGAGACATGGCATGAGGTTCGTGCGAAGCCCGAAGGATTTCTGGGCCGGTGTGATGTACATCGTGTTTGGTCTGCTCGCGATCCTGATCGCGCGCGAATATCCACTCGGCACCGCCGCGCGCATGGGTCCCGGCTATTTTCCTCGCGGACTCGGGTTCCTGATGATCGCCCTGGGCGCGATCCTCGCGCTGCGCGCCCTGAGGATCAGCGGCACGAAGATTGAGTTCGGTTCGCCCAAGCCGTTGCTGATCGTGCTCGGCAGCGTGATCCTCTTCGCCCTGGCGGCACCCAAGCTTGGCCTGGTCGTGGCCACGATACTGCTCATTCTGGTGTCAAGCACGGCCGACAGCGAGTATCGCTGGAAGGAATCCGTAATTGCGTCAGTGATCCTTGCCGTGTTCACAATCGCTGCGTTCTCGTGGGGCTTGAAGCTGCAGCTCCCGATCTGGCCGGCACTCTTCGGATAACGGACGCCCATGGAACTCCTTGCCAACCTCGGAACCGGCTTCTCAGTCGCACTCACGCTGCCGAATCTGCTGTACTGTTTTTCGGGCGTGCTGCTGGGCACGCTGATCGGTGTGCTGCCCGGCATCGGCCCGGTGCCCACCATCGCGATGCTGTTGCCGGTCACCTATGCATTGCCCCCGGTCTCCGCGCTGATCATGCTCGCCGGGATCTACTACGGAGCCCAGTACGGAGGCTCGACCACCGCCATCCTGGTCAACCTGCCAGGGGAGGCGTCATCCGTCGTCACCTGTCTCGACGGCTACCAGATGGCCCGGCAGGGTCGGGCGGGCACGGCGCTGGCCGTGGCCGCGATAGGCTCCTTCATTGCCGGCACGTTTGCCACGCTGCTGGTGGCCGCGTTCGCGCCGCCGTTGGCTGAGGTGGCGCTGAAATTCGGTCCGGCCGAGTACTTTTCGCTGATGGTACTGGGACTGATCGCGGCGGTCGTGCTTGCCAGCGGTTCGCTGGTCAAGGCGATCGGCATGATCGTGCTCGGTTTGCTCCTGGGCATCATCGGCACCGATGTCAATTCCGGCTTGCAGCGCTACTCCTTCGGGATCCCGGAACTGTCGGACGGCATCGGCTTCGTCGTCGTGGCCATGGGACTCTTCGGGTTTGCGGAAATCATCATCAACCTGGAGAACACCGAGAAGCGCGAAGTCTTCACCAACAAGATCTCCGGGATCTGGATCAAGTGGAAGGACTTGAAGGAAGCCCTTCCCGCCATGCTGCGCGGCACCGGCATCGGCTCGGCCCTCGGCATCCTGCCGGGAGGCGGCGCGCTGCTCGGCTCATTCGCCTCCTACACGGTGGAGAAGAAGATCGCCAAGGACCCGTCCCGTTTCGGCAAGGGCGCGATCGAGGGCGTGGCCGGTCCCGAGGCCGCCAACAATGCGGGCGCGCAGACCTCGTTCATACCGTTGCTGACGCTGGGCATCCCGGGCAACGCGGTGATGGCGCTGATGGTCGGGGCGATGACCATCCACTCGATCCAGCCCGGACCGCAGGTGATGACCAACAATCCCCAGTTGTTCTGGGGGCTCATCGTCAGCATGTGGATCGGCAACGTGATGCTGGTGATCCTCAACCTGCCGATGATCGGCATCTGGGTCAAGCTGCTGCAGGTGCCGTATCGATTGCTGTATCCCGCGATCCTGCTGTTCTGCTGCATCGGTGTTTACAGCCTGCAGAACAACGTGTTCGATGTCCTGCTGACGGCCGCCTTCGGCCTGCTGGGCTGGATCTTCGTCAAGCTCGAGTGCGAGCCCGCCCCGTTGCTGCTGGGCTTCATCCTCGGGCCGATGATGGAGGAAAACCTGCGGCGTGCACTGCTGCTGTCGCGCGGTGATTTCACGGTCTTTGCGACCCGGCCGATCTCCGCCGTGATGCTGGGCATCGCCATCATCATGCTCATCATCATCGTGACTCCATCCATCCGCAAGAAGCGGGAAGAGGCATTCCAGGAATGAAGCCGCTGGGCATCTCCGGCGCGAAGCGTTCGCCGCTGGTACCGGGCCTGCCGACCGTCGCCGAGTCCGGCGTCCCCGGCTTCGTGAGCGATACCTACTTCGGTGTATGCGTCCCCGCCGGAACGCCGCCGGACATCGTGCTGCGCCTCAACCGCGACATCAACCGCATCCTCGAGTCACCCGATTTTCGCGAGAAGCTCGCCTCGCTGGGCGCGGAGCCCGTCGGCGGCAGCCCGGAGAAATTCGCTGCCGAGATCCGCAACGAAACCGCCAAGTGGTCAAGGGTGATCAAGGACGCTGGCGCCAAACTGGGGTGAGCGCGTCCACCTCGCCCCCCTTCGATTGGTCGCTGCCCTATGCGTCGCGCCGGCAACCGGTCTTCGCGCGCAACGCCGTCTCCACATCGCAGCCGCTGGCAACACAGGCAGGCATGGCGATGCTCGAGCGCGGCGGCAATGCGGTCGATGCCGCGTTGGCCACCGCGATCACGCTCACCGTCGTCGAACCCTGCAGCAACGGTCTCGGTTCGGATCTCTTCGCCATCGTCTGGACGGGCACCGAACTCGTCGGCCTGAACGCATCGGGCACGGCCCCGGCCGGATGGACACCCGCGCGTTTTCATGGCCGCACGGCGATGCCGGAACGCGGCTGGGACGCGGTGACGATTCCGGGCGCGGTCGCCGGCTGGCGCGCGTTGTCGCAACGCTACGGCAAGCTGCCGTTCGCCGATCTCTTCGGTCCTGCGATCCGTCATGCGCGCGATGGCTGGCTGGTGTCCCCCGTCGTCGCCGAGAAATGGACCGCTGCCGCGCCGGTGATGCCGACGGGACTGGGCTGGCAGGAGCACTTCCTGCCGTTCGGGCGCCCGCCCGCCATCGGCGAGCGCTTTGCCAGCGCCGCGATGGCCGCATCGCTGGAGAAGATCGCGCAATCCGGGGGCGAATCGTTCTATCGTGGCGAGTTGGCCGCCGCCATGGTTCGGCACGCGCAGGCATCGGGTGGCGCGCACGCCGCGACGGACTTCGCCGGCTACGCAGCCGAGTGGGTCACGCCACTGGCGCACCAGTATCGAAGTGCCACCGTGCACGAGATCCCGCCCAACGGCCAGGGCATCTCGGTGCTGATGGCGCTCGGCATCCTGCAGCACTTCGATCTGGCGGGCGCGCCAGTGGACGCACCGGCCACGCAGCACCTGGCCATCGAGGCCATGAAGCTCGCCTTTGCGGATGCCTACCGGCACGTCGCCGATGGCCGCTCGATGCAGGTGCCGGCGGCGACCCTGCTCGACCCGGCGTATCTTGCCGCGCGGGCGAGGCTGATCGATCCGCGGCGCGCGCAGGACTTCGGTCCCGGCGCGCCCCCCAAGGGCGGCACCGTTTATCTCTGCGCCGCCGACCAGGGCGGCATGATGGTGTCGCTGATCCAGTCGAATTACATGGGCTTCGGCTCGGGCGTTGTTGTGCCGGGTACGGGCATCAGCCTGCAGAATCGCGGCTGCGCGTTTTCGCTGGAATCCGGGCACGCCAATGAAGTGGGCGCCGGCAAGCGGCCGTATCACACGATCATCCCCGGCTTCCTCACCCGCGACGGCGCACCGCTGGCCGCCTTCGGCGTAATGGGCGGTCCCATCCAGCCCCCGGGCCACGTGCAGACGCTGATGCGGCTCCTCGACTACTCGGCCAATCCACAGGCCGCACTTGATGCGCCGCGCTGGAAGGTCAATGCCGACCAGTCGATCGATCTCGAAGGGTCGGCGTCGACGCCGTTGCGCGAGGGGCTGATTGCAATGGGCCACAAGCTGGCGTCGGTGCCGGATCCGTACATGGATTTCGGCGCGGGCCAGTTCATCGTGCGCATGCCCGACGGCTATGTCGCGGCATCGGACTCGCGTCGCGACGGGCACGCGGCCGGTTTCTAGCGATCCCGCAGGCGAGGCTGTAGGCGAGGCTTTAGCCTCGCAGGCATGCGCGACGACGTACCCGCGAGGCTGAAGCCTCGCCTACGGAGCCTTCGTGGTGTTCGCCTTGAGGCGAGGATCGCGCGGTCGCGGCTGCGCGTTGATGAACTCCGCCACATCCCACGCCTGCTGATCCGTCAGCGTGTTGCCCTGCCCGAACGGCATGTTGGCCTTGATGAACGCGGCGGCCGTGCTGACGCGGAACATGCCCGCGCCGCCGTTGTACGAGTCGCGCCCCCACACCGGCGGCATTGCATAGGTCGCACCCGCCTTCAATCCCTGCCCGCCGGCGCCGTGGCACGACGCGCAATGCGTGGCATAGACCTCTTTGCCGCGTGTCTTGTCCGGCGGCAGCGCGGCCGCAGGCACTTCCGGAAAGCCGCGCCCCGCAAGGTGTGCGCCCACCGGCGCGCCAGTGGCAAGCCAGAATGAGTAGGCCGCCAGCGCGACAATCACCTCGTCGTCGAGCGGCGGCATCCTGCCGTTAATCGCGTAGCGCAAGCAGCCATCGAGCCGTTGGGTGAACGTGTTCACCTGCATCGTCTTCTCCCTAACCGCCGGATACGCGACATCGGCCGCCCATAGCGGCCCCGACCCGGCCTTGCGGCCGGCGTCGAGGTGGCAGTTCACGC
>JANNYI010000328.1:0-8663 GCA_031410015.1 Betaproteobacteria bacterium
TTGGGTGACTGTTGACGCCAGAAATGCTAACAGGTCAGGCACCGGGACGTCGCGATCCGCCTGGATATACCCTGAAAACCTGGTTGGACATCCGTGCTGCCGGCTTGCCCAAGTGTGGCCAGGATCAGCGTGGCGTTGAAGCCGGGAATCTGCACCTCGAGCTGCAGGAAGGTCCGGCGTGCCTGCCGTCATTCCGGCTTGATACCGGCGTCCTTCACGATCTTGTGCCACTTCGTGGTGTCGCTCCTCATCAGCGCGGCGAATTGCTCGGGCGTGCTGGTCCTGGACTCCACGCCCTGCGCGATCAGCTTGGCCTTGACCTCGGGCATCATCATCACCTTGCCGATTTCGCTGTTCAGCCGCGCGATGACCGCAGGCGGCGTGCCATTCGGCACCAGGATGCCCAGCCAGCCGCCGGCCTCGAAGTCCTTGAAGCCCTGTTCGGCCACCGTGGGTACATCCGGCAGCGCGGGATTGCGATTGATCGACGTCACCGCCAGCCCACGCAGCTTGCCCGCCTGGATCTGCGGCATGCCCGAGGCGATCGACAGCGCGGCGATCGAGATGTGTCCGCCCAGCAGGTCGGTCATCGCGGGGGCGGCGCCCTTGTACGGCACTTCCTCCATGTTGAAGTCGGCGGCCTGCATCAGCAGCACGGCGGCCAGTTGCGCGAAGGTGCCGTGACCCGCGGTACCGTAGGTGATGGCCTTCGGATTGGCCTTGGCGGCGGCGATGACATCCTTCAGGTTCTTGAACTTGGAATCGGCCGCGCCCATGAACAGGAACGGCGAACTGGCCACCTGGATCACCGGCGTCAGGTCCTTCAGCGGGTCGAGGCCCGGGTTCTTCTGCACGGCGGGCGCGATGATCAGGTTGTCCGCCTGGCCCATCACCATGTCATAGCCTTCGTTGGGAGCACGGACCGCTTCGACGAGACCGATCGTGCCGCCCGCGCCGGCCTTGTTCTCGACGATCACCGTCCAGCCCGTGTTCTTGGCCAGTTCGGTCGCGACAACGCGGGACACGAAGTCGGTGCCGCCTCCGGGGGTGAACGGCACGATCAGGCGAATGGGCTTGGTCGGGTACGTCTGCGCTTGCGCGGGTACGGTCACGGCCACCAGTGCCAGCGCGGCCATCAACAAACGAAGCATGGGTAATCCTCCTTGAGTGACTTCTGGTTCAGCCGACGGCGCGCGTGGCGCCGTCCAGCGAAAAATGCCGCAGGCGCGGTCCGGCCTTCATCACCTGTCCGGGCAGCGGGCGTCCGATCACCTGTTCCACGCGTTGCGCCACCGCGATCAGCGCCTCGAGGTCGACGCCGGTGTCGAAGCCCGACTCCTCCAGCAGATAGACCAGGTCTTCCGTGCAGATGTTGCCCGTGGCGCCCGGCGCGAATGGACATCCGCCCAGGCCTGCGATCGACGATTCGAATTCGCGGATGCCGAGGTCGAGGCCGACCATCACGTTGGCGAGCCCCACGCCGCGCGTGTTGTGGAAATGCAGCGCGATGCGCAGCGCGGGAAAGTTGCCCTGGATTGCCTGCACCAGCCGCGCGACCGTGGGCGGCGTGGCCATGCCGGTGGTGTCGCCCAGCGATATGCGGTCGATGCCGAGCCTTGCATAGGCTTCCACCAGCCGCATGGCCGCAGTCACCGGTACCTCGCCTTCGAACGGGCAACCGAAGGCGCACGCCACGGCGCCACGCAATGGCAGGTTGCCCTGCGCGATGCCGGCGATCTCGGCGACGTTGGCCAGCGATCCGGCAATCGACGCGTTGAGATTGGCCTGGTTGTGCGTCTCGCTGGCCGACACGAAGCACACCATCTCATCCACGCCCGCGCCCAGCGCGCGCTCCGCGCCCCGCGCATTGGGCACCAGCGTGGCGATGTGCGCATCGGCGCGACGGCGCACGAGCGCCAGCATGTCGTGCGCGTCCGCCAGTTGCGGCACGGCGCGCGGGCTGACGAACGATGTCGCCTCGATATGCCGCAAGCCAGTGGCGATCAGTGCGTCGACGATCTCCGCCTTGACGGCGGTGGGAATGAACACGCGCTCGGACTGGAAGCCGTCGCGCGTGCCCACCTCGGTGATGGACACCGCGGGCCGGGGGGAGGGCGGAAGGGCGTAGTTCATCGTGCGTTCTCCTGAGGTCATGCCACGTGCGCCGCGTGCAGCGCCGTGATGGCGTCCTTGCCATAACCGAGTTCGACCAGGATGGCGTCAGTATCCGCGCCCAGATCGGGCGGAGGACGATACACCCGGCACGGGTCGTCGGTGAACTTGATCGGAAAGCCCAATACGTCCAGTGGACCATGGTGTGGATGGTCGATGGTGATCCGCATCTGCTGGTGGCGGATCTGCGGATCGTCGAACACTTCCTTCAGCCCCATCACCCGGCCGCACGGCACGCCCGCGGCGTTCAACACATCCAGCCAGTGCGCGATGGGCTGCTTGCGGATCTCGGCATTGACCAGCGCATTGATCGCCACACGCTTTTCGAAGCGATCGCGATTGGTGAGAAATTCAGGATGCAACCGCAACGCGGAGAGCCCCAGCGCATCGAGCAGCTTGTGATAGAACGTGTCGTTGGACGGCGCGATCGCCACTTCGCCATCGGCGGCCGTGAAGAGGCCGTAGGGCGCCACCAGCGCGTGGTCGTTGCCGGTGCGCAGCGGCTGCTCGCCGGTCTCGAAATAGTGCGTGGCCAGAAAGGCGAGATTGGCGATCATGCTGTCGGTCAACGCGGTGGCCACTTCCTCGCCTTGCCCGGTGCGCGCGCGCCGGACCAGCGCCGCGCAGATGCCCATCGCGGCATATGAGCCGGCGATCAGGTCGGAGAGCGGCGGCGCGGCGCGGGCCGGTGCTTCGCCTTCCGCGCCGTTGACGCTCATGAAGCCGCTCATCGCCTGCGCGATGAAGTCGAACGAAGGCCGGTCGCGGTACGGGCCGTCGAGCCCGAAGCCGGTGATGTGGCAACTGACGAGGTCCGGTTTGATTTTGAGCAACTCCGCGCGCGACAGCCCGATTTTCTCCATCACGCCCGGCCGGAAGTTGTCGAGCACGACGTCCGCGGTGGCGATCAGCTTGCGCAGCACGTCCTTGCCTTCGGCGCTGCGCAGGTCGAGCGTCAGCGAGCGCTTGTTGCGGTTGAACGAGGCGAAGTAGAGGCCGAAGCCGTCGCGCAGGATGCCCTGCCTGCGCACCGGGTCGCCGCCGTCGATGTCCTCGACCTTGATCACCTCGGCGCCCATGTCCGCCAGGAACATCGAGCAGAACGGGCCGGACAGGATGCGGGAGAGGTCGACGACGCGGATGCCCTGCAGTTGCATGGGGAATGGGGCGGAGGTGAGGGCGGGGACGGCTGCCGCGGAAAATTGGAATATACGCGATTGCGGCAGGCGCCCGTGCGGCGCCGTGCGCTGCAACTTTGGCTGGCATGGTGCGCAGTCCCGCTTTGGACTACCATCGTCGGCCGGCCTCGGCGTGCCGCCTCCTCAACCTTGACCTGTTCCCGGAGAGACGATGACAACGATCCTGCAATGCACGGTGCTGGCAGCACTGGTCGCGGCCGCGACCGCCACCTCGGCGCAGAACGTCAAGATCACGCCGCTGGGCTCGCACGCCGGCGAACTGTGTGCGCGCGACCGCGCGACCCTGTTCGAGGATCCCACCGGCGTGCGCATCCTCTACGACGCGGGTCACACGGTCACGGGCGGCGAGGACCCGCGATTGGGCGCGGTGCACGCCATCCTGTTGAGCCACGCGCACGGCGACCACATCGGCGACCAGAAGCTGAAGGCGCTGGACGGCGGCACATGCGATAGCCCCGACGTGGTCTCGGCCGCGCCCAGCTCGACAACGGGCGAGATCGCGGCCGCCAAGAACGCGGCAGTGCTGATGAGCCCGCCGATGGCCGCGTTCATCGGCAGGAAAGTCGAGACCATCAAGGGCAAGCCCACGCCCAACTGCCCGCAGTCCGGCGAGGACGTGATGGTGCCGGTGGCCGCGACGTGCATCGCGTCGGCGCACGTCGGCGGCATGCGCGCGATCAAAGCCGCCGGCGCGCCGCGCGCCGTCGAGGTCACCGTGGTGACGGCGGCGCACGAGAGCACCGTGCCGCGCGGCCTGCTGACCGATCCGGAGCGCAAGAACCTCGAGGCCGACAACGTGAGCATTACGCTCGGACCCTCCACTGGCTACGTGATCCGCTTCACCAACGGCCTCACCGTCTACCTGTCCGGCGACAGCGGCCTGCACAGCGAGATGAAGACGCTGGTCAACGAATTTCACCACGCCAACCTGATGGTGCTGAACCTGGGCCCCAGCGCGGTGACCTCCTATGCCGGCGCCTATGCCGCCAACGAGCTGGTGAAGCCCAACAGCGTGATCGCCTCGCACGTCAACGAGGCCGCAACCACCGACGGCAAGCTGAAGCCCACGTCGCGCACCGCGGCCTTCACCGGATTGGTCAAGGGCCGACCGGTGTATCCGGCGCTCTCGGGCAAGACGATGGAGTTCGACGGCGATGGGAAGTGCGTGAAGGGCTGCTGACCGCGATTGCTGCGCAGGCAACCGGCGCCCCGCACCGCGCGTCGGCGCCGTCCTACGCGGGCGGCGTCCTTATTGCACCCGAATAAGAAAGGTCGTCCGACGGACAGGGACCTCGGGATCGGGTCAACTCAGGGACATCGCCCCACGGCCCGGTCCCATGTCCACGCTGCGCAAGATCCTGTGCTTCTCGATGCTGCTGTCCATCTTCGGCATCGCACCCGTGCATGCCGCAAAGAAGACGGTCTGCACGATCACCGTCAATTCGGCCGATGAAAAGGAAGCATTCCGGCGCAGCCTCCCGGCCGACAAGTACCAGTTCGTCGAACTGGTGGAGCGCGGGCACGCCGATTGGCTGGAATCCGCCTGCCGGCAAGGCGTGCAGTGCGACGTGCTCGTGGTCTCCGGGCACTATGACGGAGGCAACGAATTTTTCTCCGACCGCATCGAGTCGCGCGAATTCCTGCCGGTGGACGAGCTGGAGCGCGCCTCCTGCAGCGGCACCTGTTCCGGCCTCTTCTCGCAGCTGAAGGAGGTCTACCTGTTCGGCTGCAACACGCTGAACGCCGGCGCCAACAAGAGTGCCTCCGCCGAGATTGCCCGCAGCCTCGTTCGCTCCGGAAACTCGCGCGCCGATGCCGACCGGCTGGCGCGGGCGCTGGGCATGCGCCACGCCGAAAGCAGCCGGGACCGGATGCGCCAGGTGTTCAAGGATGTCCCGGCCATCTACGGCTTCTCGTCGGTGGCGCCGCTAGGCCCGGTGGCCGCCTCCATCCTGCAGCGGCATTTGCAGGCGGGCGGCACGAGCGAAGTGGCCACCGGCCGCACCAGCCCGCGGTTGCTCGGCCACTTTGCCGCGCACTCGATGGTGGCGGTGAGCGGCATCACCGGCACCGATCCGATGGCCGCGCATCGGCAGGACATCTGCCAGCTGTCCGACGATCGATTGTCGGCGGCGCAGAAGCTCGACTTCATCCACGAGCTGCTGGGCCGCGAGACGGCTGAAGCGCGCATGTTCCTGGAACGGATCGAGCGCTATGCAGCAACCCTGCCGGACACGGCGCGGCAAGTGCCCGCGGTGGCGGCTGCGCTGGACCGGATCGCGGCGGACGACTCGTCGCGCACCCGCTATCTGGAGTTTGCGCGCGATGCCGACCAGGTGTTCGTGCGGGCGCGGATGCTGGAGTTGGCGCAGAACCTCGGCTGGCTGACACCCGAGGAAAAGTGGAACGAAATGGTCGCGATGATCGGCGATCAGCTGGCTCGCAACACCACTTCGGCGGCGGACGTCGACCAGGTGTGCGCGCTCAATGCCAACCAGGACTACAACGAAGTGCTGCTGGCGTTGCCGCCGGTGCGCGGCGACCTGCTGCCGCAGGCCGCAATGCTCGCCTGCCTGGGCAACGTGGAAGCCCATGCCCGGGTGCTGCAGGCGTTGACCAGCACCAACGAAGCGGAGATCGCCATCGCGCAGGTGTATCTGCAGCATCGCCCCGTCGACGATGCCGGCGAGGTGCGTGCGATCACCACGCGCGTGGCCCGCATGTCCGGCAGCGACGCCAAGGTGCGCGCGCTGCAGTCGCTGGCGCGCCTGCGGCTGTCCGATCGGGCCAGCCTCGAGGAACTTGCGCGCCTCTACCCGGTGGCCGGGTCGCCGGGGGTGCAGATCGCGATTGCCGATGTGTTCATTCGCGCCGATTACACTGCGATGGCGAAGCCCGAGCTCGTGCGGACGCTGCGCGATCATCGCCTGAAGACCGGCCAGGGCCAGGACGCGATCGACGTGCTGATCCGGCGCCTGGAAGCCAGGTAACGTTCGCGGGAATGCGTTGGCGGGCAGGGCGTCCTACAAAGGCGACACATCACGCATCATTGGCGGTTCGGGGGCCGGCGACCGACCTCCGCCGTCGATGCCGCATGGCATCGTGCAATACTGGGGCGTGCGACCCCTTCGCTCACTGTCGTGCCCCACCATGTCGCTGTCCGCGAGGATTGCATTCGTCGCCATCCTGGCGCTGGTGAGTACGCCCGCGGCCCTGGCCGACAAAAAGACCGTGTGCACCATCACGGTCAACTCGCCCGACGAGCGCGACGTCTTCCGGAAGTACCTGCCCAAGGGCGATTTCGATTTCGTCGAACTGGTCGAGCGCGGCCGTCCTGACTGGCTGGCCTCCGCGTGTCGCGCCGGCGTCAGGTGCGACGTGCTGCTGATCTCCGGCCACTTCGACGGCGGCACCGAGTTCTACACCGATCGCCTGGATGCCCGTGAATTCCTGCCGGTGGACGAAATGGAGCGCGTGGCCTGCAGCGATTCGTGCCCCGGCCTGTTCTCGCAGCTGAAGGAGGTGTATCTCTTCGGCTGCAATACGCTGAACGCCGACGCCATGCGCAGCGCGTCCGCGGAGATCGGGCGCAGCCTCATGCGCGCGGGCCATTCGCCCGCCGACGCCGACAGCCTGTCGCGCATGCTCGGCGAGCGCCACGGCGAAAGCAACCGCGACCGCATGCGCCACATCTTCAAGGACGTGCCGGTGATCTACGGCTTTTCGTCCAAGGCGCCACTGGGCAAGACCGCGGGGCCCATGCTGGAGCGCTACTTCCAGTCGGGCGCCGGCGTCGGCATCGGCAGCGGCCGGCCGAGCGCAAAGTTGCTTAGCCTCTTCGCGCCCATGTCGATGACGCTGGCGGCGGGACTCGACGACGCGGATCCGCGCGCCGGCTTTCGCCGCGACGTGTGCCAGCTTTCCGACGATCGCCTGTCACCGGCGAAAAAGGTCGATTTCGTCCACGACCTGATGCGTCGCGACATGGCGGAGGTGCGCCTGTTTCTCGACCACATCGAGAAATATTCGGCGACGCTGGGCGCAACGGAGCGCGCGCTGCCTGCGGTGGCCGTCGCGCTGGACGGCATCGGTCAGGACACGACGGCGCGCAACCGCTATCTAGAATTCGCGCGCGATGCCGACGATCCTGCCGTGCGCGCACGCATGGTGGCGTTGGCGCGCAGCCTGGGCTGGCTGTCGCCGGCCGAGCAGCGGGCCGAGGTGGTGCGGATGTTCGGCGAGCAGATCGCCAGGAGCGCCGTCACCGCGGCCGAAGTCAATCTAGCGTGCGAGCTCAATCAGGATCGGGTGTTCGATGGCGAACTGCAGTTGCTGCAGCCCACGCCGGCGCAGACGGCCCTCGTGACCAATGCGGCGCTGTTCGCCTGCCTCGGCTCGGCCGATGGCCATGCGCGCGTGCTGCGCGCGCTGACCAGTCCCGACGACGACAATGTGCAGATGGCGCAGATCTACCTGCGGCACCGGCCGCTGGCCGATGCCGGCGAGATGCGCGTTGTCGCGGCCGGCATCACCAGGATGAAGGGCTCGGAGGCGCAGGTGCGCGCGCTCAACACGCTCGCCGGCCAGCCGCTCAAGGATCGCGAAAGCATGCAGGAACTCGCGCGGCTGTTTCCGCTGGCGAAGACCGTGGATGTGCAACGGGCCATTGCCGGCGTGCTGATCCGCTCCGACTACCAGTCGCTGCCTCGACCCGAACTGGCGCTGGCGCTGCGCAAGACCCGGCTCAAGTCGCCGGATGGCGAGGACATGATCGATGCGCTGATCCGGCGGTTGCAGGCGCAATAGGGACGCCCGGGAAGCGGTGCCTGATTGCCGCGCCGAAGGGCAAGCTGGGATGAACCGGCGTCCCGCATGCATTCCCGCCGCTCCTGCCCTGGCGGGAAGGTCCACCGCTTATGCGCGACCGAAGGGCGTCCTGTCCCGGACCGGCGCCATCGTGTCCCGGAGCAGGCCGGCGGATCTGATCCAGGCCAACACGGTTGACAAGGTTCTGTTGCCCGCCTAAAGTGAACCATATGGTTCACTATACGAGCACCCACCTCGACGGCGTCTTCAGCGCGCTGGCCGACCCCACGCGCCGCGCAGTGCTCACGCGCCTGCGCGCCGGCGAGCAATCCGTCGGCGACCTGGCCGATCCGTTCGGCATGTCGCTCACCGGCTTCATCAAGCACCTTGCCATCCTGGAGGACGCCGGCCTCATCGAACGCAACAAGGTGGGCCGCGTCGTCAACTGCCGCCTGAAAGGTGGCGCGCTGAAGGCCGCGATGAAGT
>JANNYI010000329.1:0-1488 GCA_031410015.1 Betaproteobacteria bacterium
ATCGAAGTGGCACTGGACTCGCGCCGCAGCAAGGACTTCCTCATCATCGCGCGCACTGACGCGCGCACCGCGCACGGCATCGACGAGGCCATCGCGCGCGGCAAGGCTTTCGCCAAGGCTGGGGCCGACATCGTGTTTGTCGAGTCGCCGGAATCGGAAGCGGAATTCAGGCAGGTCGGTGACGAGTTGCGCGGCGATGCGTGGCTGCTCGCCAACATGGTGCCCACCGGGCGCTCGCCGGTGGTGTCGCGCGAAAAGCTCATCGAGTACGGGTACTCGATCGCGATCTACCCGAGCGCGGGCATGGCGGCCGCCTGCGCGGCGCTCGATGGGGCTTACCGGCACCTGCTGGCACACGGCAGCACCGAAGGCAGCCCGGTGCCCGCCTGGGACATGCACCAGATGCACGACCTCGCCGGTTTTCCGGACGTGTGGTCGTTCGAAAAGAAATACTCGGAGGTTTGACTTGGGAAAGACCCTGTTTGAAAAGGTCTGGGACGAACACGTGGTGGCCGACCTCGGCGGCGGCGCGAGCCTCCTGCACGTGGACCGGCATTACCTGCACGAACTGTGCGTCAGCCGGGGCTTTCCGACCCTGCACGAGCGCGGCCTGCCAGTGCGAAATCCCGACCTCACGTTCGCCACACCGGACCACGTCATCTCGTCCGCGCCGGGCCGCACTGGGGGCGCGTTCCCTTGGTCGATCAAGGTCATGGACACGTTGCGGATTGAAACCGCCAAGGCCGGGATACGCCTCTTTGACATCGACCAGGACGGCCAAGGCATCCTGCACGTGATCGGGCCGGAGCTGGGCCTCACGCTGCCAGGCACCACCGTGATCTGCGGCGACAGCCACACCTGCACCAACGGCGCGCTCGGTGCGCTCGCTTTCGGCATCGGCATCAGCGAGGTGGTGCACATCCTCGCCACACAGACCATCGTGCAGAGAAAGCCGAAGACCATGCGAGCCAACCTCGAAGGGACGATGGCCCGGGGCGTGTACGCGAAGGACCTGATCCTCGCGCTGATCGGGAAGATCGGGGCGGCAGGCGGCGCAGGGCACGCCGTCGAGTACGCGGGCAGCGCGGTGCGCGCGCTGGAGTTGGAGGCGCGCATGACGCTGTGCAACCTGTCGATCGAACTGGGCTCGAAGACCGGCATGATTGCGCCGGACGAGAAAACCTACGCCTACGTGAAGGGCCGCAGGTTCGCGCCCTCCGGCGCGCAGTACGACGCGGCTGTCGCGCACTGGAAGACGCTCGCGACCGACGCGGATGCGAAGTTCGACGCCGAGGTTTCGCTAGAGGTGTCCGACCTGCCCCCGCAGATCACCTGGGGCACCAGTCCCGAGGACGTGATCGGCGTGGACGGCCGCATCCCGCGGCCCGGGCACGTCTCGAAGTCCGATGCGCTGGCTTACATGGGCCTCACCGCAGGCGACAGGATCGCGGGCACAAAAGTCGATCGTGTCTTCATCGGCTCCTGCAC
>JANNYI010000330.1:0-9380 GCA_031410015.1 Betaproteobacteria bacterium
GTTGCCCCTTCTTCTGCAGCGCGCGCGCTGCTCGATCTGTTCGAAACCCCGTCCCGCTGAGGAGCCACCCGACCATGCACGACATCATTCAGCAACTCGATGCGAAACGCGCACGCGCCCGACTCGGCGGCGGCGAGAAGCGCATCGCGTCGCAGCACGCCAAGGGCAAGCTCACCGCGCGCGAGCGGCTCGAGCTCCTGCTCGACGTCGGTTCCTTCGAAGAGTGGGACATGTTCGTCGAGCACCGGTCGCAGGACTTCGGCATGGACAAGGAGAAGGTGCCGGGCGACGGTGTCGTCACCGGCTACGGCATGATCAACGGCCGCCTGGTGTTCGTGTTCTCGCAGGATTTCACGGTCTTCGGCGGCTCGCTGTCGGAAGCGCACGCGGAGAAGATCTGCAAGGTGATGGACCAGGCAATGAAGGTGGGCGCGCCGGTGATCGGCCTGAACGACTCCGGCGGCGCGCGCATCCAGGACGGCGTGGCGTCGTTGGGCGGCTATGCCGAGGTCTTCCAGCGCAACGTGCTGGCGTCCGGCGTCGTGCCGCAGATCTCGCTGATCATGGGGCCGTGCGCAGGCGGGGCCGTCTACTCGCCGGCGATGACGGACTTCATCTTCATGGTGAAGGACTCCTCCTACATGTTCGTCACCGGGCCGGAGGTGGTGAAGACGGTCACCCACGAGGAGGTGACGGCGGAGGAGCTGGGCGGGGCCATCACGCACTCGACGCGCTCCGGCGTGGCCGATCTCGCCTTCGACACCGATGTCGAGGCGTTGCTGATGCTGCGTCGCTTCTTCAACTACCTGCCGCTCAATAACCGGGATACGCCGCCCCATCGCGCCACCAACGATCCTGCGGATCGCCTCGAAATGTCGCTGGACACGCTGGTTCCAGGCAACGCCAACAAGCCCTACGACATGAAGGAACTGATCGCCAAGATTGTCGACGACGGCGAGTTCTTCGAATTGCAGCCCGACTACGCGAAAAATATCGTGATCGGACTCGCCCGCATGGAGGGTGCGCCCGTGGGCATCGTTGCCAACCAGCCACTCGTGCTGCGGGCTGCCTCGACATCCGCAGCGCCGTCAAGGCCGCGCGCTTCGTGCGCTTTTGCGACGCCTTCGGGATTCCGGTGCTCACGCTGGTCGATGTGCCGGGGTTCATGCCGGGTACCGCGCAGGAATATGGCGGGATCATCAAGCACGGGGCCAAACTGCTCTACGCCTATGCCGAATGCACGGTACCCAAGGTCACGGTGATCACGCGCAAGGCCTATGGCGGCGCCTACGACGTGATGAGTTCCAAGCACCTGCGCGGCGACGTCAATTTCGCTTGGCCGTCGGCCGAGATCGCCGTGATGGGTCCCAAGGGCGCCGTCGAGATCATCTTCCGGGACGAAAAGGGCGATCCCGCCAAGCTGGCCGAACGCGAACGCGAGTATCGCGAGAAATTCGCCAACCCGTTCATCGCCGGTCGCCGTGGATTCATCGACGATGTGATCATGCCGCACGAAACTCGCAAGCGGATCTGCCGCAGCCTTGCCATGCTGCGTGGCAAGGATCTCGAGAATCCCTGGCGCAAGCACGGCAACATCCCGTTGTGAAGTGACGGCATCCCCCATGTTCAAGAAAATCCTCATTGCCAACCGCGGCGAAATCGCCTGCCGCGTCATCAGCACTGCGCGCAAGATGGGCATCGCCACCGTCGCCGTGTATTCCGACGCGGACCGCGACGCGCGCCATGTCGGGCTCGCGGACGAGGCGGTGTACCTCGGGCCTGCGCCATCGCGCGAGTCGTACCTGCGGGGCGACCTCATCATCGAGGCGTGCCGGGCCACCGGCGCTCAGGCGGTGCATCCCGGCTACGGCTTTCTGTCCGAAAACGAAGCGTTCGCCCGGGATGCCGAGGCAGCTGGAATCGTGTTCATCGGCCCGAAGGCGCTGTCCATTGCATCGATGGGCGACAAGATCGCATCGAAGAAACTGGCCGCCGCAGCGAAGGTCAATACCATCCCCGGCTACACCGACGTGATCGCCAACGCAGCCGAGGCAGTGCGGATTGCGCAGGAAGTCGGCTATCCGGTGATGATCAAGGCATCGGCGGGGGGCGGCGGCAAGGGCCTGCGCGTGGCCGCCAACGACAAGGAGGCCCGGGAGGGCTTCGAGGCGTGCCGCGTGGAAGCCAAGGCCAGCTTTGGCGATGATCGCATCTTCATCGAAAAGTACATCGAGGAACCGCGGCACATCGAGATCCAGGTGCTGGGCGATGCCCACGGCAACCTCATCTACCTGTGGGAGCGCGAATGTTCGATCCAGCGCCGCCATCAGAAAGTGATCGAGGAAGCGCCATCGCCGTTTCTGGATGACGCCACGCGCCACGCAATGGGCGCGCAGGCCGTCGCGCTGGCCCGCGCGGTCAACTACCAATCGGCGGGCACCGTCGAGTTCGTCGTGGGCCGCGACCGCAGTTTTTACTTCCTCGAGATGAACACGCGTTTGCAGGTCGAGCATCCGGTCACCGAAATGATCACCGGCCTCGACCTCGTTGAGTGGATGATCCGGGTTGCCGCCGGCGAGAAGCTGGCGTTCAGGCAGGAGGACATCCGTCGCGACGGCTGGGCGATCGAATGCCGGATCAATGCCGAGGACCCGCTGCGCGGCTTCCTGCCGTCGATCGGCCGGCTGGTGCGCTACCAGCCGCCGCCCGAGGTGCCGGGGGCGGTGCGCGTGGACACCGGCGTGTACGAGGGCGGCGAGATCTCGATGTACTACGACTCGATGATCGCCAAGCTCATCACGCACGCGCCCACGCGCGGGGAGGCGATCGCGCGGATGCAGCATGCGCTGAACGCCTTCGTCATCCGCGGCGTGGCGTCCAACCTGATGTTCCAGTCGGCGCTGCTGCGGCATCCACGCTTCGCCGAGGGACGCCTGACCACGGCGTTCATTCCGGAGGAGTTTCCGCACGGCTTTCGCGCGGCGGATCTGTCGCCGCCCGATCCATTGCTGCTGGCGGCGGTGGCGGCCGCCGTGCATCGCGCCTACCGCGACCGTGCGTCGCGCATCGAGGGCCAGCTGGCGGGGCACGAGCTCGCGGTCGGCGAGGAGTATGTCGTGCTGGGCCTCGACGCGCCGGTTCCGGTCAATGCCAGGCGCGCCGACGGCGGCTGCGATGTGCGGATCGACGGGAAGGACATGGCCATTCGTCATCGCTGGCGTTTCGGCGAGATCCTGATGCACGGCACCTGCAACGGCACCCCGTTCGCCGTGCAGGTGGAGCGCCCGGGGCTCAAGTACCGGATGAGCCACCTTGGCGCATTCCGTGAATTGACCGTGCTGCCGGCCCGGGCGGCCGAGTTACTGGCGATGATGCCGCAGAAGATCCCGCCGGATCGCAGCCGCGAGGTGCTCTCGCCAATGCCGGGGCTGCTGGCGGAGGTGGCCGTGCAAGTGGCAGGCGGTGAAAGTCGGCGAGCGGCTGGTGGTGATCGAGGCGATGAAGATGCAGAACGTGCTGCTGGCAGAACGCGACGGTGTCGTCGCCGAGCTGCTGGCTGCGCCCGGCGAGAGCCTGGCCGTCGATCAACCCGTGCTCAGGTTCAAATGAATACGCGACCCTTCCGGATACTTGGCGTGCAGCAGATTGCCATCGGCAGCGAGGACAAGTCCCGGCTGCGCCGGTTGTGGGTGGACTGCCTGGGCGTGACAGTCACCGGGCACTTCAGTAGCGTGCGGGAGAACGTCGACGAGGACATCGCCAGCGTCGGCACCGGCCTTGCCCGTTGCGAGATCGATTTGATGCAGCCGCTGGATGCGGCGGCAACGCCGGCGGTGCATCTGCCGCCGCTCAATCACATTGGACTGTGGGTCGATGATCTTGCCGCCGCCGTCACGTGGCTGTCGGCGCAGGGCGTGCGCTTTGCGCCCGGTGGCGTTCGGCAGGGCGCGGCGGGGCATGACGTCACGTTTATCCACCCACGCGGCAACGACGATCATCCGATCGGCGGTGAAGGCGTGCTGATCGAACTGGTCCAGGCGCCGGCCGACGTGCTCAAGGCGGCGGGCTGAGCATGCGGGCCATTCTCAAGGCGCTCACAAACCTGCCACTGCCGGTGATGTACGCGGTCGGCTATGTCGTGTTTTTCTTCGTCTTCTACGTGATGCGCTGGCGCCGCGACCGCGCCAAGGACGACATCGCCAACGCGTTTCCCGAGATGTCGCCGAAGGAGCGCGCCGCGATCCTCAAGGCTTCATACCGCAATCTCGCCGACACGGTGGCCGAATCGTTCTGGGGCTTCGGCGCGAATCCGGACGCCATCAAGGCGCGGGTGACCATCGAGGATCCGGAGTTGATCCAGCGCGCCATCGATCGCAAGCAGACGCTGCTGCTGCTGGCCGCGCATCACGGCAACTGGGAATGGCTGCTCCTCGCGGCCGGCGCGCACTTCGCGATCCCGATCGACGTCGTGTACCAGCCGCAGCGCTTTGCGCCGCTCGATGCCTTCCTGCGCGATGTGCGCTGCCGCTTCGGCGGCAAGCTCATCCCGCGCAAGGAGTTCATCTACGCGCTGCTGTCGCACCATGCCGATCAGCCGCGCGCGTACGCGCTGATCGCCGACCAGACGCCGCGGCGGCAGGACCCCAAGTACTGGACCCGGTTCCTGCGGCAGGACACCGCATTTTTCGTCGGGGCCGGCAAGGTGGCGAAGTACCTCGAGTCCCCGGTCTACTTCGTGTCGATGAAGCGCACCGGGCGCGGCCACTACACGGTGCGCCTCGACGTGCTCGCCGAGCCTCCATACGAGGATATCGACGATGCGATGATCGTCGAACGCTATGCGCGCGCGCTGGAGCGCGCGATCATCGACAGCCCCGCCGACTGGCTCTGGCTGCAGAAGAAGTGGAAGTACTCGAAGCCGGCGCCGGGCGACGACACGATCTCGCAGGCGTTCCCCGCGCGGTGAGAAGCCTCCCCTCAACCGCCGGTCCAGAGCGCGACGGTGGCGAGATGATCGCCGGGCGCGCGCAGGGCGTGCAGCGTCCAGTCGTGCGGCCCGTAGGGGGGCGGGCCGGTTTCCACGCGCGCGGCTGTGCCGTCGAGCGCAATCGCGATGCGTTGAAACGGCGCGGAAAGCGCATCCCCCGTGGCCTTGCTCATGGCCTCCTTGCACGTCCAGAGCCGCAGCAGCGTGCGCCGTCGCAGGTCCGGATCGAGTGCCTCCAGCATGGCCTGCTCGCCGGGCGCCATGAATTTGCCCGCCACTCCGGCCACGTTGAGTGTGCGCCCCTCGTGCTCGACATCCACGCCGATGCGTCCGGTGGACGCCATGCCGATCAGCGCAAAGGTGCCGGTGTGCGAAACATTGAAATCGAGTCCGGGCACGCCTTCGACGAAGGGCCGGCCGCGCAGACCGCGGCAAATAGCGACGTGCTCGGGCCGCATGGCGAGCCGCACTCCCAGCAATTGCCGCAGTGTGCCGCGACCCGCGATGTAGCGGTCGCGCAGCGCTGCCGAGCCGAAACGCGCGGCGCGGGCCCGTTCGGCGGGCGCGAGCGTGGCGGCAAACTGCGCCAGCGCGTCAGGCGATGCAACCAAACCGCAGGTCCAGAGACCGATGCCGGGGGCCGGGCACGGCAAGGCCTGCGGTGCCATCCCCGGTGGTACTTCGTTCGCTACTCCGCCGGTGTGCGCGTCTAGCGCCATCGTTCCAACTCCTCGACCCATGCTGGTTCAGCCACGCACACCCTGGTTCGACATTCTTGGCCCCGTCATGGGACTGATGTCGCGTTGGCCGCCACGGCTGCTCGATGCATTCGGATTCGTCGCTTACTTCATTGCGTTTCGCGTGCTGCGCTGGCGGCGGCGACTGGCAGCCACCAACCTGGCCAACGCGTTTCCGGAGAAAACAGCAGCGCAGCGTGAAGACATCCTGCGCCAATCCTACCGCAACCTCGGTCGCACGCTGGGCGAGGCGCTCTGGGGCTACGCCGCCAGTGGCGAGGCGCTGGCGGCACGGGTGCACTTCGTCAATCCGGAACTCGTCGCGCAGTACGCCGCGCGGGGACAATCGGTGGTGCTGCTGGCGGCGCACTTCTGCAACTGGGAATGGCTGCTGCTGACAGCCGGACCGGTGCTCAAGGTGCCCATCGATGCCGTCTACAAGCCGCAACGTCTACCAAGCGTCGATGTGTTCCTGCGCACGGCGCGCAGTCGCTTCGGCGGCAATCCGATTCCGCACCAGACGTTCATGTTCGAGGTGATGAAGCGCCGCGCCGATGTCCGCGCCTATGCACTCGTGGCCGACCAGACGCCGAAGCACAACGAGGAGAAGCACTGGACGCGCTTCCTGAACCAGGACACCGCGTTCTTCGTGGGCGCCGACAAGATCGCACGGATACTCAAGGCCCCCGTGATCTATGTTGCAATGCGCCGCGAAGGCATCGGTCGGTACAGTGTCGAATTGAAGGTCCTGGCGGAGCCCCCGTACGACCGTGACTCGGGACCGGAGATCGTCGAGCGCTACTCTCGCAATCTCGAGGAGGAGATCCGCCGCAACCCGGCCGACTGGCTGTGGATCAATCGGAAGTGGAAATACAAAAAGCCGCTGTATGCGCAATAAACGCGCCTTCGTGATGTCGCCGGCGAGGTTGCAGGCAAGGCTGTAGGCGAGGCTTCAGCCTCGCTGGTTCGACGCGGCTTACCTGCGAGGCTGAAGCCTCGCCTACACGAGCATCCACCGCCTCGACCGACGTCTAGCCGCCTGCCTCCGCGCGCCGCTGGGCAAGAAATCCTGCCATCGTTCGCACGGTCGGATACTCGAAGAAATCCGTCACCTCGAGGAGTCCGGGATACATCGCTTCGACCTTTTCGTAGATCTGCGCGAGCGTCAGCGAACCGGTGCCCAGTTCGAAGAGGTTGTCGTCGATTCCCAGTTGGTGTCCCGGCAACGCCGCCCGGCAGATCGACAGCAGCGACTGCTCGAGCTCGCTGTCGACCGAGCCGGTGGACGTCCGGTGGGCCGCGTCGTACTGCGCGATCGCCTCCAGCACGCCTGCAAAGCGGCCGGCCTCGAAGTCACGTGCCAGGGCAAAGCGCTGGATCTTGCCGCTGGTGGTCTTCGGAAACTGGCGCACCGGCACCACGGCATGGACCGCGAGACCGATGCGCTCATTGACAACGCGGCGAATCGTGCGCGCCAATTCGGCCGTAGGCGCGGGATCGTCGTTCTTTGCGAGCACGAACACGAGCAGCTCGTCGGTGGCGGCGTCCGGTGGCCGTACGCCTGTCGCGGCGGCGCGACCGATCTCGATGCCGGCGTGCTGGGCCAGTACCAATTCGATGTCCTGCGGATAGTGATTCTGTCCTGCGACGAACAGCACTTCCTTGATGCGGCCGGTGACCACGAGCTGCCCGTCGTGCATCGTGCCGAGATCGCCGGTGTCGAAGTAGCCGTCGGGCAGACGCGAGGTTGCGGTCAATGCGGCGTCATCGTAATAACCAGGGCTGACATTGGCGCCGCGAATCAGGATTCGCCCGACGGCGCCGGCGGCGGCGGGGTGGCCTTCGCGGTCCGCAATGCGAACCTCGCAACCTGCCACCGGAGTGCCAAGACGGACGAGCTCGACGGCGCCCGCTGCGCCGGCGTCCAGCACGCGCACGCCATCACCCGGCCCCAGCGCGGCACGATCGAATGTCACCGTGGACAGCGGCGCACCGACCTTCGGAAACGTCACCGCGAGGCTGGCCTCGGCCAGGCCGTACACCGGAAACATCACATCGGACGAGAGCCCGGCGGGGGCCAAAGCTGCAGTGAACGCGCGACACAGATCCGCAGCAATGGGTTCCGCGCCGTTGAAGATGATCCGCAATGCCGAGAGGTCGAGCGGGGCCGTTTTCGCGGGATCGTGCGACTTGAGGTAGTGCTGGTAGCCGAAGTTGGGTGAAGACGTGACGGACACGCGATGCTCCGCGGCCTTGGTCATCCAGAGCCCCGGCCTGCGTACGAACAGCGCCGTCGGCATCAGCCAGTGATCGACGTCCGAGCAAACGGGCGTGAGATGGAAGCCGATGAGGCCCATGTCGTGGGTCAGCGGCATCCAGGACAGGCTCGAGTCGCCGGGGCGCACTCCGATGCCGGCTGCGATGGCCGCGATATTGGACATGAGGTTGGCGTGCGTCAGCACGACACCCTTGGGCTCGCTGGTGGAGCCCGACGAAAACTGGATCATCGCGGCATCGCCCGGCGAGGCTGCGTGGATGCGTCCTGGCTGCGTGATCTCCGCGATCTCGTCGAGGAAGATCGTGCGTTTCTCGATGCGGTCGATGGTGCCGGTCAGGCCGGCGTCGGCGGCGAAGGCGCGCAGCCGGTCGAAGATGCGGCGTTCGGTGGCCAGCGTGGGCGCGCGCAGTTTTTCCAGCACGCGAAAGAGCTTGGCCTTGTGCTCGTCCGCATTGCCGGGCGCGAGCGGCACCGCGACCACGCCGCCCAGCACGCAGGCCCAGAACGTGTCGACGAACGGCGCGGTGCCATCCACCAGGATGACGACCTCGCTGCCCGGCGCGGCGCCTGCATCCTGGAGGTAGCGCAGGATGCCGAGCGCGCGGCCGCGCAGCTCGCTGTAGGGCACCCGCGTTTCACTGTTTTCGCCGGCGACGTAGTGGATGCCGTGAGTGCTGGAGGCCAGGGCATCGAGGGCGGCGGCGAGGGTGGGCAGGGTGGTCATGGCGGAGCGTATCCGTGAATTCATTGCATGCGTACGCGTACGTGCATCTGCATGGGGTGCCGCGTGCGCAGGTCGACCTGCGGATCGATCTCGACGATCGGGCCGGGGGCCAGCGTCGCTTCGAAGCGGCGGGCCGGCGTGGCGACGCAGGTGCGCATTTCTATCATGGCGAGAGGTTCCCCGATACAGGCGCATCGCCGGGGCGCCTCAACATGCGCGCAAGCGATGACAGCGTGGCGGTTTCGCGGCTGATGTCGAGCCGCTCGGACCGCAGTCGGGGCTCGTAAAACGGTTGGATTACCCTGTGCATGTCGATGATCGATCAGTCTTTTCCGCGTGCTCGGGCAAATTGTCCATCGGATTTTCTGCGTCCGCCAAACGAAAGATGGGCGCAGGTGTTGCAATGCCACGGAAAGGTCATTATAATTTCACCTCTCTGCTGCTTCGAAACCCCCAAAAAGCAAGCGCAAGACAACGGGGAGCGCATTCTCTGACGAAATGCGTGGTTTCGAAGCGAATTGCCAGCGGAACGCTCTTTAACAATTTGCAACCGATAGGTGTGGGTACTCGTGGTCTGGGGCCTTGCTGTGGGCTGTTTTCCGGGTAACCGGGGGATGGCGAAGCGGCAGGGGAGATCCAAGACAAACGAAGTGC
>JANNYI010000331.1:0-2771 GCA_031410015.1 Betaproteobacteria bacterium
CCGTAGAACAGCATGTCGTCCACGTCGCGCGGGTGCCACCCGGTGAGGAGGTTGCGCCGGGCGCGCACCTTGCCCAGCACCAGGAACAGCACGAAGGCCGCGACGTACATGAGCCCGTACCAGCGCACGGCAAGCGGTCCGATTTGCAGGGCGATCGGGTCGAACTGGGGATGCACGAACATGGGGAGGGGACGCAGTCTCGGAACGGTGGGGCGCCGTGGCGCACGGGCTCGTGCGCTAGAATCGACGTCGATTATACAAACCGTGCGTCCGCACGCCCTACCTTAAGGATATCCGCATGTCGTTCAACCGCCGTTCGCGGCTCATTACCCACGGCATCGCCCGCTCCCCGAACCGCGCGATGCTGCGCGCCGTCGGCTTCGGCGACGGCGACTTCGACAAACCGATCGTCGGCGTGGCGAATGGCCACAGCACGATGAACCCCTGCAATGCCGGCATCCAGCCGTTGGTGGACCGGGCGATGGACGGCCTGCGCGCCGCGGGTGCCATGCCGCAGGTATTCGGCGTGCCCACGGTCACCGACGGCATCGGCATGGGCACCGAGGGCATGAAGTACTCGCTGGTGTCGCGCGAGGTGATCGCGGACGCGATCGAGACCTCCGTCAACGGCCAGTGCATGGATGGCGTGCTGGTGGTCGGCGGCTGCGACAAGAACATGCCCGCCGGCATGATGGCGATGGCGCGGATGAACGTGCCCGGCATCTACGTGTATGCCGGCACGATCAAGCCCGGCAAGTGGAAAGGCGAGACGCTGACGATCGTGTCGCCGTTCGAGGCGGTGGGCAAGTTCGCGCAGGGCAAGATGTCGAAGGAAGACTACGACGGCATCGAGAAGAACGCTTGCCCGTCGGTGGGCGCGTGCGGCGGCATGTACACGGCAAACACGATGTCGTCCTCGTTCGAGGCGCTGGGCATGAGCCTGCTCGGGTCGTCACAGATGGCGTCGCCGGATGCCGAGAAGGCTGATTCGGCCGCGCAGTCGGCGGCCGTGCTGGTGGAGGCGATCAAGAACGATCTCAAGCCCCGCGACATCATCACGCGCAATTCCATCGAGAACGCGATTGCGCTGGTGATGGCCACCGGCGGCTCCACCAATGCGGTGCTGCATTACCTCGCGATTGCCGCGGCGGCCGAAGTGCCCTGGACCATCGACGATTTCGAACGTATCCGGCAAAAGGTGCCCGTGCTGTGCGACCTCAAACCGTCGGGCCGCTACGTGGCCGTCGACTTCCACCGCGCCGGCGGCGTGCCGCAGGTGCTGAAGATGCTGCTCGAGGCCGGACTGCTGCACGGCGACTGCATGACGATCACCGGGCGCACGATGGCGGAAGAACTGGCCAGCGTGCCCGCCAGGCCGCGCGCGGACCAGGACGTGATCCGCCCCTTCGACAACCCGATGTACAAGCACGGCCATCTCGCCATCCTGCGCGGCAACCTGTCGCCGGAGGGTTGTGTCGCCAAGATCACCGGCCTCAAGAACCCCTCGATTACCGGACCCGCGCGCGTCTTCAACTCCGAACCCGAGGTGATGGAAGCGATCATGGCCAACAGGATCAAGGCCGGCGACGTCGTGGTTATCCGCTATGAAGGCCCGAAAGGCGGGCCGGGCATGCAGGAAATGCTCGCACCAACGGCGGCGCTGATCGGGCAGGGTCTCGGCGAATCGGTAGGTCTCATCACCGATGGCCGCTTCTCCGGCGGCACCTGGGGCATGGTGGTCGGTCACGTGTCGCCGGAAGCCTTCGAGGGCGGCACGATCGCGCTGGTGCAGGAGGGCGACTCCATCACCATCGACGCGCACAGGCTTTTAATCCAACTGGATGTGCCGGACGACGAGATCGCGCGTCGCCGCGCCGCCTGGCGCCAGCCGCCGCCGCGCTATACGCGCGGACTGCTCGCGAAATATGTGCGCCTCGTGTCGACCGCCAGCAAGGGCGCGATCACCGACGGCTGATCGCCGCGCCACCCGGCCGCGATCCGCGGCCGGGTGCGGTTCCTTGCCGCCACGGCGCCGGTGCGCCCCGATGGCGCGCCAGCACTCAAACAAAGAGGAAGCGATGTCCGTCCGACCACTTGCATTGATCGCCGCCGCCTGGCTCGGCGGGTGTGCAGCACCCCCTTCCGCGCCGGTAACGCCGGCGCCGTCGGTACCGACGGCCAGGCCGGCCGCCATGCCCGCGGCGGCACCCGCCGCGCTCCAGCGCGTCAGCCTCGCCAACGCCGGATTCGAAGCGACGGCGCAGGGCCCGCGTGGCGATCCGCAAGACTGGTTCTCGTTCCAGCACGCGGGGCCGCCGTCGTACAGGTTCACGGTCGACGCGGCGGAACGAAGAAGCGGCGAGCGCAGCCTGCGCATCGACAACACCGGCCCTGAAATCTACGGCGCCATCGCCCAGGGCATCGACGCGCGGCCGTGGCGGGGCAAGGTGGCGCGGCTCTCGGCCTGGGTGAAGACGCGCGACGCCGACGACGGCGGTGCAGTACTGACGCTGCTGGCGCTGCAGTCCGGTGCCACGCTCGCGCAGAACTTCATGCCCGACGCGCCGATCAAGGGCACCACCGGCTGGAAACGCTACACGATCACGCTGGCGCTTCCGCAGAACACGGACAAGGTCGAAGTCGGCATGATGCTGCGCGGCCGCGGCGCGGCGTGGGGCGGCGACGTCCAGCGAGAAAAACGAGATCCTTTAAACCCCCACAAACCCAACCACCCGGAGAAAGAAAAGCATGACAGGATATGGCACCCCGGC
>JANNYI010000332.1:0-6765 GCA_031410015.1 Betaproteobacteria bacterium
TGGGTGAGCTGGTGATACGTTTTCATGGTTGCAACCCCGTTCCTGGCCGGATGAGGAGGTAGCCAGTGTCACCGCTCCCCACCCAATTTCAAGACGTGTTGCACTTACTTATTGAATCCGCGTCGCCTAACCCGGCGGTCAACTCGGACGCGCCGTTTAGGACATCGTTCTTGTCAGCGTTGACCGGCGCGCCGGTTAACTTGTCCCGTTAGGCGTCACCAATTTCCCCATTCACCCATTCCCATCGGAGAACAAGCAAATGGCAGCAACAAGCATCGCAAGTTCATCGATTGAGCGCATTGCGGCGACCAAGGAACGGCTGAACAAGTTCCTCAACGAGTGGCATGATGATGCTGCCCATTCGCGCCACGCCTACTTCGACAAGATGGCGCCAGAGGGAATCTATATAGGAACGGACAAGACAGAGCGTTGGAACCGCGAGGAATTCCGGACTTGGGCCGCCGAATACTTCGCCAAACCGAGCGCCTGGGCATTCACACCCTTGCATCGCAACGTCATCATCGCGGCAGATGGGCGGATCGCGTGGTTTGACGAACAGTTGTCTTCGGGCATGGGCGTACTTCAAGCGTCCGGCGTCCTGCACATTGATGGCGAGGTGCCGGAGATACTTCACTATCAACTCTCCCTCACCATTCCTAATGGTTTGGTGGGCGAGATCACCAAGCTCATCCAGGGCGCTGGCGCGCAGTGACGCCTAACCCGTCGTTCAACGCGAACGCGCGAGGGCTGGGCTTCGCCAGCGCCGCGCGCGCCGGTTAACTGGTCCCGTTAGGCCGCACGAGATCCGGCACCACATACTGAAACGCGATACGTGAAGTTGTCATTGACGCACTTTCTCGTACAATCTCGGCGTCGCCCACTCAAGGAAATTCACCATGGCGAAGTATCGGCGAGCGTTGTCTCAGATGAGAGGTGACTTCTTTCTAACGGATGGTGGCATTGAGACCACCCTCATCTTTCTAGAGGGCCAGGATCTGCCGTTCTTCGCGGCATTTCACTTGTTCCGGACGCCGCAAGGTGAAGACGCGCTCAGGAAGTACTTTCGCACCTATGCTGAGTTGGCATCAAAGCACCGGTCAGGTTTGGTGCTCGAGACCGCCACGTGGCGCGCCAGCGCGGATTGGGGCAACAAGCTTGGATATACCCCTCACGAACTGACCGAAGCCAATCGAAAGAGCGTCGCACTGCTTGAGGAAGTTCGAGCTGAGTACGAAACCGCAGAAACATCCATCGTCATCAGTGGGTGCATTGGCCCCCGCGGGGATGGCTATGTGCCGGCCGAGTTGATGTCAATCGACCAGGCCGAGTCCTACCACAGCCAACAGATCGAGACATTCGCGGGAACTGCCGCCGATCTGGTCACGGCCATCACGATGAATTATGCGGAAGAGGCCATTGGCCTGGCCCGTGCCGCCGAGAAGGCAGGATTGCCCGTCGTCATTTCGCTGACGGTCGAGACTGACGGAAAACTTCCGACTGGCCAGGCCCTCGGCGATGCGATCATGCAAATCGATGCTGCCACCTCCAGCTACCCCTCGTACTTCATGATCAATTGCGCACATCCCAGTCACTTCAGCAGCGTCGTCGAAGGGGGGCAACCATGGAAGGACCGCATTCATGGGCTCCGTGCGAATGCCTCCAAAATGAGCCATGCAGAACTGAACGATGCGCCCGAACTCGATGCAGGCGACCCACAGGCGCTTGGACGGGACTACGCCATATTGAAGAGTCGTCACTTGAAGAACTTGAACGTCTTCGGTGGATGCTGCGGTACGGATCATCGTCACGTCGACCAGATGGCGTTTGCTTGTCTGCCGCTGTTTCGCGGTGCGGCCTAACCCGGCGGTCAGCTCGGACGCGCCGTCTAGGGCTTCGTTCTTGTCACCAGCAACCGGCGCGCCGGTTACCTCGTTTCGTCAGGCGTCAGCATATTGCAACACCCCTGAACCCAGACATTCGGAATGAGAGAAACAAACAACCTAAAGAGAAAACATGGCACTTATCAATCCTCACATTGACTTCAACGGACTTTCAGCGGGTGGACAAATTGAATTTCCCATTGCCGACAGTCCCTGGGGTTCATATTTTGGAATGTTCAGAGACAAATTCGGCATCGAATGGATGGTGGATTTTGACCCGGAACATTACGGAAAGGTGTAATGGGAAAGCCACGAATGCCTGACAGCGCGGTCGAGAAGGATGCGCAGCAAGCGACGCGCACCTCGCCGTGAGCGTCAGGCCGCACATGGCCACTCATCGAGGATGCTGGCAGCGCAGCGTGAACACACGAGTCCACCAATGAACCACTATCTCATCTCGTTTCCCAGCTCGGCCATGAGTCACATCTCTGATGAGGACTTTCCCTCAGTAGGGGAGTCATCCCGCGCCGTGATTCGCGAGGCAAAAGCTGCAGGTGTCTATGTGTTTGGCGGTGGCATCGATGAAACCGCCCCGCCGGTCATGGTTACTGGAGAAGGCAAGGTGTCTCCAGGGACATATCCTGAGACGAGCGAATTCAACGGAGGCTTCTGCGTGCTCAAAGTACAGACACGCGAAGTGGCCGAACAGTGGGCAGCAAAGATCGCTGCTGGATGTTGGTGCGCGCAGGAGTTGCGGCAGTTTCTGTATGACCCGGAGTCATAAGTGCCTGTGAGCAGTCAACGTAGGGCCAGATTCATGCGCTCCACGATTTCCGCCGTCCTTCTCGCCATCCTTTCCGTAGCTGTACAGGCATAATCGTCTGCAACGTCACCAACGCCAAAGCTCATGAACGAAATCGCAAAGGGCGAGTTTGTCGTCAAGCTGCAGCCACTCACCGTTGAAGGGCAGCCTGTAGGCACCAAGCTTGGCCGGATGTCTATCGATAAGTCGATTACCGGAGACCTGATCGCTACAACCAAAGGTCAGATGCTGAGTGCCATGACTGAAGTCAAGGGATCGGCCGGCTATGTTGCCATCGAAAGTGTGGAAGGCATGCTCAAGGGCAAGAAGGGCACTTTCGTGCTTCAGCATACCGGCACCATGAATCAAGGCAGTCCGAGCCTCTCGGTCACGGTGGTCCCTGACTCAGGAACGGATGAACTCGTAGGCTTGGTCGGGCAGTTCGACATCATCATTGCTGGCGGCAAGCACAACTACGAATTCAAGTACTCGCTCCCGTAGCGCGGTGCTGCGCTCGAGCACTGGGCAGGACTCGGTCGCCATTGGAAAGCACACCTTTGTCGCCGACAAGGGTGGCTATTACGAAATCAACGACGGCGCGCCCCAGCATCCTGCCTTGTGAGCGGTGAAGCATGGGCCGGGCGCCGCCTGAACCCACACTCGAGCGTTACACCACATGCCCACGACCAAGCCCATGTCGGATCTACCGATTCTCACGATGGAGACTGAACCCTCTGCCGAGCTTAGACGGACAATCTTCGATGGCCTCTTTCATTCAAACGTCGAGCGCACCGGCGATGGAAAGATCGAGCAACTGTGCATCGTTGCGCGCGATGCCAGTGATTCACTTGTCGGCGGAATCTACGGCGAGATCTACTGGGGCTGGCTTCACGTCCTGGCGCTTTGGGTTGCTCCGCCATCGCGGCGTCAGCGCCTGGGCACCCAGCTGCTTTCTCGCGCGGAAGGCGAAGCCTCGGCCAAGGGTTGCCGCGGCGCCTATCTCGACACGTTTTCGTTTCAAGGCATCGACTTCTACACGCGTGCGGGATACCAGGTATTCGGCTCGCTTCCGCATTATCCGGCCGAGCACTCCCGACATTTCCTTCGCAAGGCGCTGAACGTTGCCTGACCCGCCGTTCAGTCCTTTGCCGAATGGAGTGGCGGTGACGGCGCGATGACGCCCGGCCCCTCGCTCAAGTCGAATGCCAACTTCGGATGCTCGCTCCATTTACGCGCCAGCACGGCGATGTTCTAATCCGGGCTTCAACCCTGTCGGAGATTTCCATGATCGGCTACATCACTCTGGGCACCAACAACCTGCCTCGCGCCCAGTCGTTCTACGACGCCCTGTTGGCCGAGATGGGCGTCAAGCGCATGATGGAATTGGGCGCCCGCGGCTCCGCGTGGGCCGCCGCCATGGACAAGCCCATGCTCTGCATCATGACGCCCTTCGATGGCCGACCAGCCACCGTGGGCAATGGCGTGATGGCCGGCATCGGTGTCGACTCGCCGAAAATGGTCGACCGGATTCACGCGAAGGCCCTCGAACTCGGTGGCACCGACGAAGGCGCGCCCGGCCCCCGCGCGGAGGGCGGCGACGGATTTTACGCCGCTTACTTTCGCGACCTGGATGGCAACAAACTCGACGTGTTCTGCTACGCCTGACCGGGACGCGCGAGGGCGGGGCTGCGCATCCGCTGCGCGTATTGGTCAACCACGCGGCCAGGACGCCTGGGCGTCATCAGGGATTCTGAACGAACAGAGGGCGACTCTGCGCGTTCCCAAAGGAATAGGAGCCTGTGCATGCGCATGGTCGTAGTCATGGCGGCGATTTTCTTGTCCAGTTTGATCCTGCAGACTGCGTCGGCACACACGTCCTCGGCTGCACAGGGGAACAGCACGAGCGATTCCTCGTGCATCAACGATCCCTCGTGGACGGCTCCACAGAAGCCGTTCCGGGTCTTTGGCAACACCTGGCATGTCGGGCCTCGTGGCCTCGGCGTCTTCCTTGTCACCGCCCCCGAGGGCCATGTCCTGATCGACGGCGGTGTACCCGGGCACGTTGCGTTGATCGAGGCGAACATTCGAAGCCTCGGGTTCGATCCGCACGACATCAAGTGGGTTCTCAACTCGCACGCCCATTGCGATCATGCGGGGGGTATCGCACAACTCGCGCGCGACGCGGGTGCGCAAGTGATCGCCGGTGCCGCGGATGCCCGGCTGCTTGCGCGCGGCGGTCGCGGCGACCCGCAATACGGCGACCGCTTCCCGTTTCCGCCAGTGCGGGTGACGCGGATCGTCAACGATGGCGAGAGCCTGCGCCTGGGCGGGTTGGTGCTGACCGCGCATTCGACGCCAGGCCATACCAGAGGCAACACGACCTGGACCTGGAAGTCGTGCGAGAACACGCGGTGCCTCGACGTGGTCCTTGTCGGCAGCCTGTCGGCGCCCGATTACCGATTGGTCGGCAATCCGAAGTACCCGGATATCGTCAAGGATTTCCAACGCAGCTTCACCATGGTCGCAGCGCTGCCCTGCGACGTTGCGCTCGCTCCGCATCCGGGCATGGTGGATTTCTGGGAACGCGTGGCCAGGCGCGACGGGGGCGACGCGGAGGCGCTGGTCGATCCCGCACTTTGCCGCGCTTACGCGCAGGATGCGCGCGAGTCCTTCGAGGAGGAACTGACGAAGCAACGCAGGGATCCCGCGTCGGCAAGGCAGCGGCGGCCTTGAACACTGGATGCCAAGCGCACGTGCGCAATGAGCGCATGGATCGGGGCCTGCAATCGACCGTCCCGGGCTAGGATTGAGCTTTCCGACCAACCGAGAGGCCGCCATGGGCGCCGACGAAAAACCAAAGACTTCGCTGGCGAATGGCCGGCTTTGGGGCGCGCGGGCGCAGGACTGGGCGAGCATCCAGGAAGGGCCAGCGCACTTCGTCTTGATGCATCACGCTCTTCCAGTCAGTGAGGGTTGCCATGCTTGAAGGATCCTGCCTGTGCGGCGCGGTCGGCTGGACGCTGACGGACATTCCGCCGTCCGCAACCGCTTGCAGCTGCACCGCCTGCAGACGCTACGGAACACTTTGGGCCTACGGCTGGGAAGGTGAAGACATCACTTTCTCGGGCCAGTCGACCGCGTTCGTCCGCGGCGATTCGTTGAGCTTCAACTTCTGCCCCACTTGCGGCAACGCCAGCCACTGGCGAGGCCTCAAGGTCAACGAGCAGGGCAAGAGAAGGGTCGCCGTCAATCTGCGCCTGACCGAACCCGGGCCGATCGAGAACGTGCCCATCCGCCACTTCGATGGCCTGGACACCTGGACGAGCCGCCCGCAGGATGGCAAGTGCGTCAGGGACATGTGGTTCTAGTCATGCGCCGGGCGCGACCCGAACCCTCGCAGAAGCGGAACGGAACGTCGGGCCTGGCGCAGTCTCGCGTACTTCAGGAGGCCTCATGTTTGACCACGTGAAATTCGGAGTCAGCGACTTTGCCGCGAGCAGAGCGTTCTTCCTCAAGGCACTTGAGCCGCTCGGCGTAACCGTGGTCTCGGAGGGGCTGCCGTCGTACGGTGTCGAGCTGTGCCCGCCGCTGGGGAAGTCTTCACTATGCCTCTGCCAAACCGACGAGAAGCCGGCGCATCTGCACCTGGCATTCACGGCCGGCAACCGCCAGCAAGTCGATGCCTTCCATCGCGCGGCGCTGCAGGCGGGCGGCGAGGACAACGGCGCGCCTGGACTGCGCCCGCATTACCACGCGAATTACTACGCAGCTTTCGTCATCGGTCCGGACGGGCACAACATCGAAGTGGTTTGCCACGAACCCGAGGCCTGAACCAACGTTCGGGTGAAGCGCCGACGCGCGAGCCTGAATGCCCATCCCGTTTGCCATCGAGGTGCACCCATGTACGCAAAGACACTTCGTTCACGTCCCTCGTCCCTTCGGAGGCCCAGGCATGAAACGCGTAACCGGCATCGGCGGCATCTTCTTCAAGTCCATGGATCCCAAGGCACTCGGCGATTGGTATCGCACGCACCTCGGCATAGGCGTCGAGGAATGGGGCGGCGCAGCATTCCGTTGGGCCTC